>JAGREB010000217.1 GCA_020446775.1 Paracoccaceae bacterium | reverse complement strand
CGGGCAACGCGGTCGTTATCAAGCCGAGCGAAGTCACGCCGCGCTGGGTCGATCCCATCCGCGCGATCATCAAGGACGTGCCGGTGCTCGACGGCGTGTTGGCGCTGGTGCGCGGCCCCGGTGAAACCGGCGCCGCCCTAATCGACCGCGTCGATCTGATTACCTTCACCGGCAGCGTGCGCACCGGCCGCAAGGTCGCCGAAGCGGCGGCGCGCCGGTTCATCCCGGCCTATCTTGAACTTGGCGGCAAGGACCCGGCCGTGGTGCTGGCGTCGGCCAATCTCGACGCGGCAACCTCGGGAATCTTGCGCGCCTCGGTGGCGGCGTCGGGACAGGCGTGCCAATCGCTCGAGCGCGTTTATGTGGCGCGTCCGGTTTACGACAAGTTCGTCGACATGATCGTCGCCAAAGCCAAAGCGGTCGCGCTCGACGCCGACGATCCCGACAACGGCTTCGTCGGGCCGTTCATTTTTGACCGCCAAGCCGACATCGCCGCGGATCAGATCAAGGACGCCCTCGCCAAAGGGGCGAAAGTTCTGAGCGGCGGAGAGATCGTGCACAAGGGCGGCAAGTGGCTGGCGCCGACCGTGCTGGTCGACGTCAATCACAAGATGAAAGTCATGACCGAGGAGACGTTTGGACCGGTCATCCCGATCATGCCGTTCGAAACCGTCGACGACGCGGTCGCACTCGCCAACGACACGACCTACGGGCTCTCGGCCTCGGTCTATGCCGGCAGCGCGGAGGAAGCGATCCCGGTGGCGAAACGTTTGAACGGCGGCGCGGTCAGCATCAACGACGGCTCGCTCACGTCGATGATCCAGGACGTAGCCCATGAATCGTTTGGCTATTCGGGCATGGGACCGACCCGTTTCGGCGCCGAGGGCGTGCTGCGCTACGTGCGGCGCAAGGCGTTGCTGACCAACACCCAGGGCCCCATGGGGATCGACGGCAAGACTGTTCCGCTGAAATAATATTATTTCACAACGGATTATCTTGGTTCTCACCCGCATGGCGGCGAACGCATCCGGGGCAAAAAATTTGTCCCGGCGGTCTTGAACGGCCGAAAACGCATCCTAAATCCGACTCAGACGGACGCCTCTTTTGGGTCCGTCCCGGGTGAAACGGCGCGGCCCGACGCGGCGCGCGAAATGATACCGCCCGCAAAACTGCGCCGAACGATATTGCTCATTGGAGGATATCCATGCGTGCTCTTGATCTCTCGCCTCTTTACCGTGCCACTGTTGGCTTCGACAATTTGTCCCGCGTGTTCGATTCGGTGACCCGTTTCGACGACGCGCAAACCGCATACCCGCCTTACAACATCGCCAAATCCGGTGAAGACGCTTACCGCGTCACGCTTGCCGTAGCCGGCTTCGGCGCCGATGACATCGATATCCAAGTCGAGAACAACACCCTGACCGTGAAAGGCCGCACGGCGGCCGACGCGGGCGACGTCACCTATCTGCATCGCGGCATCGCCGGCCGCGCGTTCGAGCGCCGTTTCGAACTCGCCGATCATATCCAGGTCGTCGGCGCACGGATGGAAAACGGGCTGTTGCACGTCGACCTCAAGCGTGAAATTCCGGAAGCATTGAAGCCGCGCCGGATCGCCATCAACGCTTCGGCCCAAGCGAAGCCGACGCTGGTCGAAGGCAGCGCCAAAGCGGCATAACTCGTCTCGGGAAATCTGCGTTAGCTGATAGCCTAACGCTCACTCCCACGTGCGCGTCGGACGGATCTCCTCCTCTCCCCCGAGGATCCCCTCCCCTGAACCGTCCGGCGCGTACGGCCTGTTTTTTCCGGCATTCCAAGCGGCACATCCGCCGCGCGTTCCGCTAGACTGGCGGCATGCCGAACAGCGCCATCGTTTCCTTCTACCGCGGTACCGGCCGCGATCATGCCGGCCGGTCGTTGGCCGACATCTGGCAGTGGGATCACCGCCGCCTGGAAATGGTGCACGACTATATCCAATGGCTGTTTCCGCTGCGCGAACCGAGCCGCTTCAATCCCGATGCGCCGCTGGTCACCGCCGCCGACCAGGCGGCATTTCGCGCCGATCCCGAATTGCAAGCCAACCTCGCGCGCGCGCTCGACCTGATGCTCGACTTTTTTGGATTGGTTCGACTTCAAGACCGGATCGAGCGCGGCCCGCAGTTTGCGTCCCGTTCGGCGAATTGGCTTGAGCCCGCCAATCACAATCACCTACGGTTGACGCGGATCATGATCGCGCTTGAGTTGCTTGGACGGCCCGGCGATGCGCGTAGTTTGCTGGCGTGCCTGCTCGACATTGCGCAACACGAAGGATGCGGTGTGATTTCCGAGCGCACGCTTGGATTTTGGCGCGACGCGGTGCCGCGCTAGAGCCACGCCAACAATAACAGAGATTGAATTACGACGCGCTCGGCAGCTCGGCCACGCCTGTCCGTATCCGATCGACCGGCAGCACCAGCGACGCGAGAACGCCGCCGCCCGCGCGATTCTCCAGCGTCAGTTTCGCCTGATGGAGGTCGGCGAGCCTGCGGCTGACCGACAGGCCGATGCCGTATCCCGATTTGAACACCGGCGCCGTGGTGCCGCGCGAAAACGGAACCATCAGGCCTTCGAGACTGGCCCGATCGCGTTCTTGGCCCAAGCCGCGCCCGGTATCGCTGATCGCGAACCGCAAATCGCCCGACGGCAAACGATCGACGACGGCGTGGACATTTCCGCCATCACCCGAGGCCTTGGCGGCATTGGAGAGGAGGTTGGTCAGGATTTGCACGATCTTGATTCGGTCGGCCAATATCAACGTCGTTTCGCTTTCGCCCAGCTGTTCGATGAAGTTCACCGCCGTGAACTCGCCGCGCGCCAACCGCAACGCTTCCGACAACGCGTCGCCTGCCGGAAAACAGGATTCGCGCAACTCCGCGCGGGTCGAGTCGAGTTGCGCCAGATCGAGAACCTCGTCGATCAGGCTGAGCAAGTGCCGCGATGTCCGCTGAATATCTTGCGCATAACCCCGGTATTTCTGCGAGCCGATCGGCCCCATCAGTTGCTCGGTCATGATCGAGGAAAACCCGATGATCGCATTCAACGGCGTGCGCAGTTCGTGACTCATGTGGGCGAGAAACGATGTTTTCGCCAAGCTCGCGGCCTGGGCGGTATCGCGCGCCTCGCACAGCTCCTTCTCGTGCGCGAGGAGATTGAGCAATGTTTCGCGCCACACGTTGAATACGCGCCACGCCAGCGCCGTGACGATGATGAACAATCCGATCAGCCCGGGAATCATGACGGTCAGCCAGCCGCGCGCCGGGGTATGCGGTTCCCAGTGCAACTCGCCCACTTGCGTCTGCGTCATATCGAGTAACGGGAGCGTCAGCAAATCCGGCTCGAACCGATTGGCGTTCTTTTCGTCGTCGGTGGAAATATGCAGATCGATGA
>JAGREB010000216.1 GCA_020446775.1 Paracoccaceae bacterium | reverse complement strand
CATGTTTACCGGAATAGTGACCGATCTCGGACGCGTCGCCGCCGTGGCGAAAACCGCCAGCAATGGCGGAGACCGGCGTTTTAAGATCGGGGTCAATAGCGACCTATCCGAAGCGGCCATCGGCGCCTCGGTCGCCTGCAACGGCTGTTGCCTGACCGTGGTCGAAAAGGCCGATGACTGGTTTGCGGTCGACGTGTCGGCAGAGACATTGTCGAAAACCACGCTCGGCGCGTGGACCGAGGGGACGCCCGTGAATTTGGAGCGGGCGCTCAAATTCGGCGACGAACTGGGCGGGCATTTGGTGTCGGGCCATGTCGATGGGGTCGGTGAGATCACAGCCATCGCGCCCGACGGTCAATCCAAGCGCTATACAGTCCGGGTCCACGGCGATTTGGCCAAATTTATTGCCCCGAAAGGGTCGGTCACGCTCGATGGCGTTTCGCTAACGGTCAATGAGGTCGATGACGTGTCGTTCGGTGTGAACATCATTCCTCACACGCAATCCGTCACGACGTTTGGCGGGTATAAGGTCGGCGACAAGGTGAACGTGGAAATCGATCTGTTGGCGAGATATGTTGCGCGGCTTTTCGAGGCGGGTGCCGTGCCTGCCGCCAAGCGGTGAATTGACGTGACCTACAGCGAATATCTGTCTTCGATCGAAGAGATTATCGACGACGCCCGCAACGGGCGGATGTTCATTCTTGTGGATGACGAAAGCCGCGAGAACGAAGGCGATCTGGTCATTCCCGCGCAAATGGCGACGCCCGACGTCATCAATTTCATGGCCAAGCACGGGCGCGGGCTGATTTGCCTCGCGTTGCAGCGCAAGCGTTGCGAAGAACTGCGCTTGCCGATGATGTCGCAACAAAATCAGACGCGCCATGCCACGGCCTTCACCGTCAGTATCGAAGCCAAGGACGGAATCACGACGGGGATTTCTGCGGCCGACCGCGCGCGGACGATTGCAGTCGCCATCGATCCGTCGAAAACGCGCGAAGACCTCGCCACGCCTGGGCACGTGTTTCCGCTGATGGCCCGCGACGGGGGCGTACTTGTGCGCGCGGGG
Organism: Paracoccaceae bacterium; assembly: GCA_020446775.1. GTDB lineage: Bacteria > Pseudomonadota > Alphaproteobacteria > Rhodospirillales > Rhodospirillaceae > VGEM01. The sequence goes on along the minus strand of JAGREB010000216.1, from coordinate 1,130 downwards.
CACACCGAAGCGGCGGTCGATGTCGCGCGTTTGGCCGGTTTGATTCCGTCCGGTGTCATTTGCGAGATCATGAACGACGACGGGTCGATGGCGCGGATGCCCGACCTAATCAAGTTCGCGCAGTTGCACGGGTTGAAGATCGCCACGATTGCCGAATTGATCGCATACCGGCGGCGCAAAGAGCGTTTGGTCCGGGTCGAAGCGGAAACCCCGTTTCAATCGAAACACGGCGGCCAGTGGCTCTTGCGCATCTATTCGGACAGCGTTTCCGGCACGGAACACGTCGCCTTGGTCAAGGGGCAGGTCGGAAACGGCGAGCCGGCCATGGTTCGGATGCATCAAATCAACGTGCTGTCCGACTTGTTCTGGGACAGCGCCAACCCGAAAACCGGCGAACTGCAAACGGCGATGGAGATGATCGCCGCGCACGGTTCAGGTGTTGTCGTCGTGTTGCGCGATTCTCCCGTGGGGCGTCTTTCCGACCGGCTGAAAGCTCAAATCAAAGGCGAGGACGGCACGACGCGTTTGATGGATTACGGCGTCGGCGCGCAAATTCTCGTGGACCTGGGCGTGTCGAACATGATCCTGTTGAGCAACACTTCGAAAAACGTGATCGGCCTCGAGGGCTACGGATTGAAAATCGTCGAACAACGCGGAATCGTCACGGCATGAAAACGGCATCGCGCAAGAAGGCGAAAACCACAAAAATCTCGGCGCGCATCCTGATTATCGAGGCGCGGTTTTACGATGAAATCGCCGACGACTTGCTCGACGGCGCGACGTTGGCGCTGAAAGCCGCCGGCGCGAAGTATGACGTTCTCAGCGTGCCGGGCATTCTCGAGATTCCGGCGACGGCGATGTTTGCCTTCGCGCCGAAGTCGCGCGGGCGAAAAAAGTACGACGGCTTCGTCGCCTTGGGGTGCGCCGTTAAAGGCGAAACCGATCACTACGAATATGTTTGCCGGGAATCGATGGCGGGGGTGACGCGTGTTTGCCTCGATCTTGGCGTGGCGGCGGGCAACGGCATTCTGACCTGTCCAAACCGTACTCTGGCCGAAATGCGCGCCGATCCACGGGGGCCCGACGATGTCGGCGGCCGCGCGGCCCGGGCTTGCATGAGAATGATTGAG
>JAGREB010000215.1 GCA_020446775.1 Paracoccaceae bacterium | reverse complement strand
GACGAAAAAAGCGCATATCTGTATCTCGATACAGCCCGCCGCAAGCAGGTCTCCGGTGACCTCGGCGGCGCGGTTACCATGTACGAGAAGTTCCTCAAGATTTTCCCGCGCCACGCAAGTGCGTTGCAATTGGCCGGGACAGCATATTTGCTCTATCACAAACCTGAAAAGGCCGCCAAAGCGCTTGAGCGGGCGACAATCCTCAGCCCCAAAAACGCCGACGCGCACTTCAATTTGGGTCTTGCGTACGCCCAAATCGGCAAGAAACACAAATCGATAAAGTCGTACCGTACTGCCATCAATCTCGACCCCAATCTGGGCGATGCATATTTCAATTTGGGTCGAATTTATTTTACCGACGAAAACTATGCCGAGGCGATTAGCCTGTATTTGAAAGCCCTCGAGATCAATCCTTCGGATTTCCAGTGCAGAGTGAACCTCGGGAACGCGTATACGCGGTCTTCGGGGACCGATCCGAAGTTGTGGCATCTGGCGTGGCGGGAATACGAAAAAGCGCTGCAAATCAATCCGAATATCGCCGAGGCCTACGGCAACATCGGCGCCTTATTCCGGTCGGTGGATTGGCACTCGCTGGCGATTCCGTTTTATGACCTCGCCATGAAGGTCGATCCTGCCAATCAGGAGCATCGGTTCATCAGGAGCGGTTTGGCGCTGTCGCTGGGTGATTTCGAGACCGGCTGGGACGACTACGAAGCCCGTTCCAGATTCGGGAAGAAAAACATTCGCCGCCGCCCTGTTCCACCTCACTATTGGAACGGCGAAGATCTCAAAGGAAAGCGCTTATTGATCTGGCGCGAGCAGGGACTGGGCGATCAGATCATCTTTTCATCGATGATCCGGCACGTACTGGACCTCGGCGCGCACGTCACGCTCGATATTCATCCGCGTCTGGCGAAGGTCTTTGCGCGTTCGTTCCCGGGCGTCGAACTTTTAAAGGATACCGCAGAGGGCGAAAGCGAAATCAAAAAGCCCAACTTGTTCGACTACCAGATCGCCTTGGGTAGCCTGGGCCGTTTTTTCCGGCGCCGGTTCGAGGATTTTCCGCGCCATCAGGGATACATCAAAGCCGACCCGGATAAAGTCGCGCGCTTTCGAGCCAAGTATCAGGCTTTGGCCAAAGGTAACCGGCTCGTGGGGATTTCGTGGCAAAGTAAACGCGAAGGCCGGTTCGGTGAATTGAAGAGTGCTCCATTAATGGAATGGGCCGAGATTTTGCGCACCCCCGATGTGACGTTCGTTAATCTCCAATACGGCGATTGCCGGGCCGAATTGGCAGACGTGAAGAAAAATCTCGGAATCGAGATTTATCAGGATACGGACGTAAATTCGATGGGGGACCTTGATGATTTCGTCGCTCAAGTTGCGGCATTGGACCTCGTTCTCTCGACGTCGAACACGACGGTTCATGTCGCGGGATCTCTGAATGTGCCGTGCTGGATCATGCCGCCGCGCGGCGGTGCGTTGTTGTGGTACTGGTTTCTCGAGCGCACCGACAACCCGTGGTATCCATCGGTAAAACTGTATCGCCCGCTTCGATTTGAAGATTTGTCTGACCGGGCAAAGGTTTTGGCCAATTGGTGGATTGCACCGTTGGGCCGCATGGCACGGGACCTCAGCGCGTGGCGATCGTCGGCGGTGCCTGACGCATCTCCGATGCAGCCCGCGTAAGGGGAGCGCACGACGCAATGACGGAGACGGACGCGCTCGCCCAGGCTCGGGCGGCCCATAAGGCAGGTCAATTCAAAGACGCGGAAGCGGGTTATCGCGCCGTGCTCCGCGCCGATCCGAATCACGGAGAGGCGTTGCAGCTGCTCGGCACGCTCTGTCAGCAGCAAGGCCGTCACGGTGAGGCGGCGGCGATATTGTCGCAAGCGATAGAACGCCAAGGCTCCACAGCGGAAACTTTGTTCAATTTAGGTTTGGCGCACTATGGCGCCGGGCAGTATGCCCAAGCAGTCGGTGTTCTTGCCGATGCGGCGAAACTGAAGCCCGATTGGCCGACGGTCTACAATACGCTGGGAACCGCACACATGGCGACGGGGGATACCGCTGCCGCCGTCACCGCGTTCGGTAAGGCGATCGCGCTCGATGGTGGGTATGCACGCGCTCACTACAATCTCGGTGTTGCGCGCCAGAAGTCCGGCGATCTATCCGGTGCGGCGGAGAACTTTGCCCGTGCCATCGCGCTCGACCCAAACTTGAGCCAAGCTCACGCCAACCTCGCCGCTATTGAGGACGACGGCGGCGATACCGACTCCGCCATTCGAACTTATCGAGCCGCGCTAAAAGTTAGTCCAAACGACGTTGTAACATTGAATAATTTAGGGCGCGTGCTGACGCGGAATGGCAGCCTCGATGAGGGGGCGGCCAGTTACAAGAAGGCGTTGACGTTGGAGCCCAACAACCCCGATGTTCTGCTCAATTATGCGAATTGCCTTGTGAAAATGAATCAAATGGCCGAGGCGATCGAGATATACAAAAAGATAATCGCGGACGACGAAAATACCATGAATGCCCACGTCAATTTGGGCCATTTGTGGCGCCGCGGCGGCCAAATGACGCATGCGATCGCCGCGTACGAGCGTGCAGTCGATTCAGGCTGGCCCAAAGCGGAGGGTTATCTGCATACCGCGATGACGCTCTTCGATAACGCGCTTTTCCCGTCGGCAATGGTGCTCTACGACGCCGCCATCGCGCGAGATCCCAAAAATCCCAAGTACACGTTCTATCTGGCATGCGCGGCCCTGTGCGCGGGGCAGTTCGAGAGAGGCTGGCCGGCATACGAGGCGCGAACCGAATGGCTAGCCAATAAATCCGGTAAGAATAACGCCGAAATTGCCGGCCCGGGCGAACAGACGAAGATCGCGCCGGCGTGGAATCGGCAAGAAATCGCAGGCAAGAGGATTCTCGTCCGGCGCGAGCAGGGTTTGGGCGAAGAAATCATGTTCGCGCTCATGATCCCGCAATTATTGAAGCTTGGTGCGCATGTGACGCTCGATATTCATCCGCGCTTGGCGACTGTTTTTGCGCGCTCGTTTCCTGAAATCGAGTTTTTGAAGGACGCCGCCGAAGGTGAAAATGCAATCACACAACCCGATCCGTTCGACTATCAGATTGCCTTGGGAAGTTTGGGTCAATTTTTCCGGCGCCGATTTGAGGAATTTCCGCGGCATGACGGTTATATCAAGGCCGATCCCGAGAAAGTGGCGCGTCTGCGGGCAAAGTACGGTGAGTTGGCGAGGGGCCGGCGGATCGTGGGCGTATCGTGGCTCAGCAAACGCGAAAATTTGGGTGAATTGAAAAGCGCGCCACTGAAGGAATGGGCCGAGGTTCTACGTGCCCCGGGAGTAATGTTCGTCAATCTCCAGTACGGCGATTGCGGTGCCGAACTGGCCGAAGTGAAAAACGCCCTTGGCGTTGAGATTTACCAAGATTCCGAAGTCGATCCGATGGGGAATTTGGACGATTTCGTCGCGCAAGTTGCGGCGTTGGACTTGGTGATCTCGACGTCGAATACGACGGTTCACGTCGCGGGAGCGCTGAACGTGCCGTGCTGGGTCGTGCTGCCGCACGGCATGGGGCTTCTGTGGTACTGGTTTTTTGACCGCAGCGACAGTCCTTGGTATCCGTCTCTCAAAATCTATCGGCAGCCGCGTCCGGAATATACGTTCGCCGACGAAGAGCTTTTGATCGACTGGTGGCGTGCACCGCTCGAGCGCATTTCGGCAGATCTTTCCGTGTGGGCGGCGGAATCTAACGAATCTCCGAGACAGCCTGCCTAGGGAGGGGCGCGTCGCGTATGACGGAGACGAATACGCTCGCCCAGGCCCGAGCGGCCCATCAGGCAGGCCAGCTCCGTGACGCGGAAGCGGGCTATCGGGCCGTGCTTACGGCCAAACCTGACCACAGCGAGGCGCTAAAACTCCTCAGTGGGCTCTATCGGGACCAAGGCCGCCACGAAGAGGCTGCCATGTCTTTATTCAATTTGGGTTTGGCGCATTTTGGAGCGGGCCATTATGCCGAAGCGGTCACCGTACTCGCCGAAGCGGTGGAGATGAAGCCGGATTGGGCGGTCGCGTACTACAACCTTGGGGTCGCGAGGCAAAAGGCTGGCGATCTTTCCGGCGCATTAGAAAGCTTTGCCCGTACCGTCGCACTCGACCCAAACCTAAGCCAAGCTTACGCCAACCTCGCCGTCATTGAGGATGAGCGCGGGCAAACCGAGGCGGCCGTTGAAGACTATCGCGTCGCCATCAAAATCAATCCTGCCGATGCGTGGACGGCGTATCGATTTGGAATATTGTTGCTCCGCCAGATAAGGCGCAAAAGGCTGCGCGAAGAAGTGGATCAGGCCGATATCGATGAGGTGGTTCAGGTCCTAACGCGTGCCGCCGCGCTCGACGATTCGATCTCGGGCAAGGTTTATTCAATCGGTCTCGACTTGATCGCCAAAGGCGAACTTGCAATCGGTTGGGCGTTGTTTGAGGCGCGATTTTTTGACGACACGCGTCCAGGTGCCGGTGGACGTTCCGGCGCAGTCCGCCGGTATCCTGAACCTCCTGTTTACTGGAATGACCAAGATATCCGAGGCAAAACGGTTTTGGTCCGCCGCGAAGGCGGTGTGGGCGACCAAGTTTTGTTCGGCGCGATGCTGACAGGTTTGGTTGATCGGGGCGCTTCGGTCGTGCTCGATAGCAGGCCGCGCCTAGAACGCATTTTCAAAAGATCATTTCCTCAAATCAATGTCATTTCGCGCGATGATCGGACCGGAAAATTTCCAATCGAAATCGAAACCGATTACCAGGTCGCGTTAGGGAGTTTGGGGCGTTATTT
>JAGREB010000214.1 GCA_020446775.1 Paracoccaceae bacterium | reverse complement strand
GTAGTAGCCGATGTCGATCATCTGCTGGCCGATTAGGCGCGGGTAGAACGGCGGGCGCAGGCAATGACCAAGCGCGGTTCCGGCAAAGATGGTCAAGCGGCCAAGATTGCCGAGGAAGCGCAGGACGACGTGGCCGATCAGGGCGAGGAAATTGAGCACGGGCTGTCCCTATCCCGAAGCGGGGAGATAGCGGCGATGAAAACGCCGGCCAAGCGCGGTCAGGATTTCATAGCCGATTGTACCGGCCTTGGCCGCCACATCGTCGACGGTCAGGTTCGCGCCCAGTATGTCGATAAAACCGCCGGGTTGCGCGGCCGAGTCTGGGACGTTCGAGACATCGAAGGTGATCAAATCCATCGAAACCCGTCCCGTCACCGGTACCGGAATGCCGTCGAGATAACCGGTCCCCACGTTACTCAATGTGCGCAGGAATCCGTCGGCATAACCCATTGAAACTGTTGCCAATTTCGCGCCTTCGCCGACCTTGGCGGCGGCACCGTATCCGACGTGTCCGGGGGTGTCAACGCGCCGCACTTGGATGATTCGGGCCTTCAAGTAAGCAACCGGCAGCATTGGATTGCGGCTGTGTCCAGGCTGCGGGTGGCTGCCGTAGAGCGCGATGCCCGGGCGGCCATAATCGAACTGCCATTCGTGACCGAGCAACATGCCGCCCGAATTGGCGAGCGAGCCCTTGGCGTCGGGAAAGCGCGCGCGGAAGCGCGACAGCGCCGGAATGAAGCGCGTCAGCTGCTCGCGGTTCATCGGATGGTCGGGGGTGTCGGCGCAGGCGAGGTGACTCATCAACATCTGCGGATGCAAACCCAAGAATCCATCTGCATCGTCCATCAAGGCCGCGAATTCGTTCGGCGATAGACCCAGGCGGTTCATGCCGGTGTCGATCTGCACGATGCTTTCAAGCAGCACTTCTTCGGTCAGGGCAAAAGCGCACCAGGCTTTGACGTGCTCGGGCGTGCTTAAGACCGGCATGATGCGGTGCGCGACGAAGTCGCGTTCGGTGCCCCGGTTGGGACCGTTGAGGCACGCGATGCGCGGGCCGGGGCCGACGGCGCGCCGCAAGGCCGCTGCGCCGTCGAGGTGGGCGACATAAAATGTCTGACAGCCCGCACCGGCCAATGCGCGCCCGACTTGCTCCGCGCCCAAGCCATAACCGTCGGCTTTGACTACAGCGCCGACGTCGCAGCCGGGCTTGGCGCGCGCGCGCAAGATGCGCCAGTTCTCGACCAGCGCCTTCAAGTCGACGGTCAGGACTGCCCCGGCGCGGTCCTCGGGCGCGGACCGCCACGGAATCGCCGCCGGTGCGGCGGGCGTAATCTTGAAGGGCGTGGTCATGCCCGCAATCTATACAGGATCAAGTGTGGCGGCGAGGGGGCGAACCCCCGATTTTGGCGGGAATCTCTATTCCGGTTTGGTCGCAACCAGCATGGCGAAGCGCCCGCCGCCGCGCACGATCACTTCCTTCACCGTCAATCCGAAATGGCGGACCAGAAACGCCAGGTCCCCGGGCGCGAACAGGCAGTGTTCGCTGTAGTGTTCGAGGGTGTCGGGCGAAAGCTCTTTTTTGTCGAGATAATCTTCGAGCGCGAACTTGATAATGTCGAACATCACCAGCGTGCCGCCGGGCTTAAGAATACGTGCGGCATTCTCGAGCAGCGCCGGCGGGTAGGGCAGTTCGTGGAAGCTGAGCACGGTCGAGACAACGTCGGCGCTGGAGTCGGCGATCGGCACCTTCACGCCCAAATCGGCGGCGACGATGGTGGCGTCGATTTTACTCGCTACCGCGCGGCAAAGTTCCAGCAACGCCGGATGCAACTCGACACCGGTCAGCTTTGTCTTGGGATAACGTTCGCGGAGCAGTTCGAGCAAGCGGCCGGAGCCTGCACCGAAATCGACAATGCTTCCGTTGGGCGGCACTTGCACATGCTGGTCCCAGATGCCCCACCAGCCGGGCCCGAAGCGCGCATCCGCGCTCGCCGTGACGTTGGTGCGGTAAGCCTCGATGTCGCGCTGATGGCGTTGAAGGTGGGCGAAAGAAGGGGTGTCATTCACGATAATTACTCCATGCCCTCGGGCAGCATGCTGCTGTCGACGTGATCCGAGAAGTGGGTGAAGTTGGGTTCGAAGTGCAGTTTGACCGTGCCGATCGGTCCGTGACGCTGCTTGGCGACCAGCACTTCGGCGATGTTATGGGCGCGTTCGCAGGCTTCGGACCATTTGACGTGGCGTTCGTGGAAGCGCTCGTCGGACTCCTCGGGTTTTTGCGTCGGCTCGGCACGTTCGAGGTAATACTGTTCGCGATAGACGAACATGACGACGTCGGAGTCCTGTTCGATGGTGCCCGATTCACGCAAATCCGAAAGCTGCGGGCGTTTGTCTTCGCGCTGTTCAACGGCGCGCGACAGCTGCGACAGCGCAATCACCGGTACGTCCAGCTCTTTGGCCAGCGCTTTCAGCCCGCGTGTCATGGCGGAGATTTCCTGCACGCGGTTTTCGGCCCGGTCCGAGCGGCTGGGCGCAATCAGCTGCAAATAGTCGATCACCACCAGGCCCAATCCATTACCGTTGCGCGCGGCTTCGGATTCAGCCGCACCTTTCCGGCCTTGGCGGGCAAGGCGGCGGCAGCGCGTGCGGATGGTCGACACCGTCACGGCCGGTGTGTCGTCGATAAAGAGCGGCAAGGCGTTCAATTCGGCGCTGGCCGCAACCAATCGCTCGAAATCGTCGTTGGAAAGTTTTCCGGTGCGGATGTCATGGCTCGAGATCTTGGCGCGCTCGCTCATGACGCGGGTCGCCAACTGTTCGGCCGACATTTCCAGCGAGAAGAATGCGACCGCCTTGCCCTGGTCTTCGGGGCGTTCGGTATTGCGGAAATAGTCCGCGGCATTGAACGCAATGGTGGTGGCGAGCGCGGTTTTGCCCATGCTCGGGCGTCCGGCCAGGATGATCAGGTCGGACGGGTGCATGCCGCCAAGCTTGCGGTCGAGATCGATCAACCCGGAAGTCACCCCGGCCAGCGCGCCTTCGCGGCGGTGTGCCGCTTCGGCCATGTCGATGGCCTGGACGACGGCGCGGTCGAACGCTTTGAAGCCGCCCTCGATCTCGCCGGTCGAGGCCAGATCGAACAATCGCTGCTCGGCGTTTTCGATCTGCTGCTTGGCCGGCTCGTCGACTTGCGCGTCGAAGGCTTCGTTGACCATTTCCTCGCCCAGCGCGATCAACTCGCGGCGCAGGTGCAGGTCGTAGATCAGCTTGCCGTAGTCGCTGACGTTGATGACCGTGACCGCCGACGACGCAAGGGCGGTAAGGTATTTGATGCCGCCGGCCTGCGCGATTAGATCGTCGCGCTCGAGGTATGTTTTCAGCGTGACGGGATTGGCCTGGTGGCCTTGTTCGATCAGGCGGAAAATGGCGTCGAACACGCGGCCGTTGACGGCATCGGCAAAATGCTCCGGCCGCAGGAAATCCGACACCCGCTCGAAGGCGCGGTTGTTCATCATGACCGCGCCCAGCAGCGCCTTTTCGGCGTCGGTATTATGCGGCGGGCTGCGATAAGCCGATGAATTCGGCTCGACGGCGACGGTTTTCAGGGCGGTGTTCATGGGCGCAACTTATTGAAACGCGCCCGCCCTCGAAAGTCCCAAACCTGTGGATGAAATTATTTAGCGTGGAAAACTTTTCGAGAATTTACCTGCCGGATTCATTCGAGAATCCTCGCATATCGCCTGAGTGTTTGAATTGACTCAGAAAATCAGCGTTTGCGGCGGCGCAGGCCGAGCAAACCGAGCGCGCCGACGCCGAACAGAGCCAGAGCGCCGGGTGCCGGTGTCGCGATTCCCTGGACGCCGATGGTAAAGCCGTACCAGTTCTCGAAAATCGGCATGGTCCACGTCAGGGTTTGGAACGAGCCTTCGAACATAATCGCGCCGTGGCCTTCGAAACCTTTCAACGTATCGCCGCCGCGGGCGTTGCCTTCAATTTTGGTCAGGGCCGTCGGAGAACCGCCGTACCAGCCATTACCCTGGCTGATGATGGTGAACGACTGATCGAAAATCAGCTCGGCGCCGACCCCGCCCTGTCCGAGGCTGAGGATCGACATGATCGGATTGAGGATCGGACGGTCGAAACTGAACGTCGATACGCCGACACCCGACCCGCCGGTCATCGAAATCATGTCGCATCGCAAATTGGCGCTCGACGCCACCGCCGGATTGTTCGGGTCGCGCCCCGGTCCGTTGTCGGCGGGCGATCCAGCATAAATGGCGGGGTTAGCATTCCAAAAATCAGCGCCGCAACTCGTTTGCGTCGGCGAGTGGACTTGCCCCGTATAAGTGACGGTGACCGGGCCGCCGGGCGTTAGGATCGTGCCGCTCGCCGATCCCGCGGTCGCGACCGTCGCGCTGGTCCAGTCGGTATAAAAAATCGGGGCCGCCTGGGCCGTGCTCATCAAGGGGCCGCTAACGGCGACCGTAAGGGCAAATCCAAAAGCGAGCCGGGACGAAGTGCGCAACATGTCGGAGCCTTTCGACGAACCAACGGAATGACGCTGGTTTCCTTGCAAATCTCGTGCCAACAGCGCCGAACGATCGCGGGCAGTGCCATTTTCCGTTTATAAAACAATATATTGCGTAAGATTTATCGCTACGGGTTCGCAGCCGGCCAGGACATCGAAGTGTAAAGATTCCTGACGCCGGTTTTTGCATTTGCGCTCGTCCGGGCCGCGAAATCCATGATTTTCATATAATAATCAATCTCTTACCAAACTCCCTCCCGGTGTTAAAAATCCTGACGCATGCGCCCCGGGGTGATCGTCCTGCGGGGCCTGGCCGACTTCAGGCTGGTATTCAAGCGGTCGAGCCCACACACCCTCGACGCGACTGCTCCGCTTTCGGACACTGCATCAAAATCTTGGCGGCCCGTCTTCATGTCGTTTGCCCATACCCTGCGTCATCGCGAGTTCCGCAACATC
>JAGREB010000213.1 GCA_020446775.1 Paracoccaceae bacterium | reverse complement strand
GGCGGCAGCACGTCGAGCAGATTGGGCGCGCCAGCGTCCTGACCGATGTTGGTGCGGCGGATCGCCACGGTGACGATCTGCGCCCCGCTGGCCTCGATCGCGCGGCGCGTTTCATCGAAATCCTTGTACTTGCCCGTGCCCACCAAGAGGCGCGACGTGAAGGTCCGCTTGGCAACCGTGAAGGTATCTTCGGCCGCATCTTCACGTCCACCGCCGATGAAGTGAACGACTTCGATCTTGTCGCCGTCGGCGAGCGCGGTCGCGGCGAACGCACTCTTGGGTACGATTTCCAGGTTCCGCTCGACGGCAACCTTGCGCGTGTCGAGCCCAAGCTGTTCCAACATGGCGTGGACGGTTGTTCCCGGTGAAAGCTGGCGGGCTTCACCGTTCAGAATGACGGAGATCATGATTTCCTTACTTGCGGCGCGCGTGGCCAAGTTGTGAGAATTCGTAATGGCCGGTTCGAATGCGAGAGTCATCGCTCTTCCTCCCTTCGCTGGCATGATCCAGATCAGGTGCGACGGGTCACGGCGCCCGAAACGGCGAGCCGTATCTCAGCCCTTCGGTCGTCGTGACGGCAGGGCTCCCCGGTAGCGGCGAGGTTAGTGGATCGAGCCCGACCGTCAAGGGCGGCGCCCCTTCCCGCCGGCGCGGCCGGAGAACGTCCGCAAAGCCGATTTAGTCCAATTATTTCAACGGATTTGCGGGCCGGCGCGCTCCACCGATGTTGCTCCTGGCGAGGCGGTAGTATATGGCTCATGGCCGTGGTCAGCGCGCCGGGTGAATCGAGCCCGCCCGGGGCTCTTGGCAACGATACAGAGTTGGCTTGTCGGGTAGTTTCGCGTGAGTTCCAAACGCCGCATCGTCGTCCTCAACGGACCCAACCTCAATCTGCTCGGCAGCCGCGAGCCGGAGATTTATGGACACACGACGCTCGCGGACATCAGCCGCGACGTCAGCGCGGCCGCGGATAAGCTCGATCTTTCGGTCGACTTTCAGCAATCCAACAACGAAGGCGAGATGGTGTCGGCAATTCAAGCCGCGCGCGGCACGGCGGCCGGGATCATCATCAATGCCGCGGCTTATACCCACACATCGGTTGCAATACTCGATGCCTTGCTGGCGTCGGATATCCCGGTGATCGAGGTCCACCTCTCGAACATCTTCAAGCGGGAAGAATTCCGCCACCATTCCTATGTGTCGAAGGCCGCAACGGGCGTAATTTGCGGTTTCGGTGCCAAAGGCTACCTGCTCGCGATTGACGCCATGGCCGAGTTATTGAACAGGACGCAGTCAAAGTGAAATCATCTCCCAAGAAGCCGACGGCAAAAACTTCTAATGGCTCGGCGAGTGCCGATGTGGACGGCGCTCTGGTCAAGCGCCTCGCGTCCATTCTCAATGACACGGGTCTGACTGAAATCGAATATGATACCGGGGCCCTTCGTATCCGGGTCGTGAAGTCGGCCACGCGCGAAACCGTCGTTGCCGCCGCGCCGGCTTCTGTTGTCTCCGCGCCGGCCGCACCGCAACCCGTACCGGCGGCGAGCGCGGCTCCGGCACCGGCCAACGATGCAGCAAGCCACCCCGGCGCGATCAAGTCGCCCATGGTCGGCGTCGCCTACCTTTCTCCTGAACCCGGCAAGCCGCCATTCGTCAAAGCCGGCGACCGCGTCAGCGAAGGTCAAACTTTGCTGCTGATCGAAGCCATGAAAACCTACAATCCCGTCAAAGCGGCGAAAGCGGGCACGGTCACGCAGATCATCGTCGGCGACGCTGCGCCGGTCGAGTTCGGCGAACCTCTAATGATCATCGAGTAGGCCAGCGGGCCCCGGCATGTTTGACAAGGTTCTGATCGCCAATCGCGGTGAAATCGCGCTGCGCGTTCAACGCGCGTGCATCGAAATGGGCATTAAGACCGTCGCGATCCATTCGACCGCCGACGCCGACGCGA
>JAGREB010000212.1 GCA_020446775.1 Paracoccaceae bacterium | reverse complement strand
CGCGGCAATCGTTGCGTGCCCCCGGCACCGGGAATGAGGCCGAGCGCGATTTCAGGCTGACCGGCTTTGGCGTTTACCGTCGCCACCCGGTAGTGGCACCCCATGGCGAGTTCGAGCCCACCGCCCAATGCAGTTCCGTGAATGGCGGCAACGACCGGGATGGACAAAGATTCGACCGCCGCAACGACATCCTTGAGAACAGGTTCGCGCGGTGCGGAGTCAAACTCGCGAATGTCGGACCCGGCCATAAACGTCCGTCCGGACGCCGCGATCACGGCCGCCTTGATCCCCGGATCACCTTCGATTTCGCGCAAGGCGGCCATTAAGCCCGACCTGACGGCATGATTGATCGCGTTGACCGGCGGATGGTCGACGGTAATAACCGCGACCGTTCCGTGTCTCGTCAGCGCGACTGGAGATCGGTCGATCATCTTGGCGGCACTTTGTTCGGCGATTTCTATCCAAGAACTTTCATGCCGCGCTGAACCGCCGCGCGCTTAGCGATGCTATCCGCCCAACGCCGGATATTGGTATAGGGTTCAAGACCCCTCGCGATACTCTTGGATGACGTCGCAGCGACCGGGTACGCGTTGATATCCGCAATCGTGTATTCATTTGCCGCCAGGAACTCGTGATCGGCAAGATATGCGTCGAGGACGGCGAACGCTTTCTTCGCTTCGGTTTGAAAATGCTCGATGGCAGGTTGAATCTTCCCAGGAACGATATTCGAGAACATGAAAATGCCGCGAAACAGCGGGCCGACGTTGCTGGTAATAAAAGATAGCCACTGCGCGACCTCGACCCGGCCGCGTGCGCTGCTCGGCATGAACCGCCCCGTCTTGGCGGACAGGTATTCCAATATGGCGATGGTTTCGCACACTGTGATCGGATTTCCGTCCGGCCCTTGTTCGTCGATGATGATGGGAACGCGCGCGAAGGGATTGAGCGACCGGAACTCCGGCGTGCGATGCGCACCGCCGACAAGGTCCACGGCCATCGCGCTATATTCCAATTCGCACTCCTCCAGCATGACGTGGACTTTCTGGCCATTGGCCGTAAACACGCTGTACAGTTGAATCATCGCCAGTTTCTCCTCGGCGGTGGACGGACCGGCGATTTTCGTCATACTGCCGGCCAGCGATTTTCGACGTTCTTCCCGGGCAAGGTCTTAGCCGTATGCGCCACCCAATGTCACGTCTTCTCGCGATCTTGATCCTCGCGAATGCCTGTTTCCAAAGCATTTCTGTTCACGCCGAAGTCGTACGCATCGAAATTCTTGATCGGACACCGTATCTCGGCGGGCGAGCCTTCGGCGACGTCGGCGCGTACGAGCAACTCACCGGGCGAATGACCTATGCGGTGGACCCGAACGCGGATGACAACAAAGTTGTCGCCGATGTGGCCAATGCGCCGCGAGATGCCGGCGGAAAAGTCGTGTTCTCCGCCGACTTCATGATCTTGAAGCCTATCGATCCTGCGCGCGCCAACGGACGCCTATTGTATGAGGTCAACAATCGCGGCGGCGTGGGTTCGCTCGGCTTTTTCAACGACGCAGCGTCGGCACTTCGCGGAGCCTCCAAAGACGAGCAAGCCGGTAATGGCTTCCTGTTCGAACAAGGATATACGCTCGTTTCGAGCGGATGGACCTGGGATGTGCCACCGGGACCGAACCGGTTGCGCGCCGACTTGCCGACCGCCACAGTTGACGGACGCGCAGTCACGGGAGCGGTGACGGGAGAAATCGCGGTAACGCGCCCGACGGAAAGCGCTCAGCACATCGGCATGCTGTCCGTGGGATATGCCCCCGTCGATCTTGGCGATCCTTCGGCCGTCTTGACCAAGCGCGACCACGCGAGCGATACGCGCCGGCCAATTCCACGCGACCGCTGGCGGTTCGGACGAAACGTCGATGGCGTCTTTTACCCCGATCCGGCGTGGATCACGCTCGAAGGGGGATTCACGCCGGGTGCGATTTACAACGTCACCTATACGGCGCGCGAACCCCGCGTGGTCGGATTGGGACTGATTGCGATCCGCGATACGCTGTTGTTCCTGCGCGGTGCGCGCCGCGACGCATTTGGGGGGATCAATCCGCTCACCGAGAACGGCGGCGATTTACCGACGACGG
Source organism: Paracoccaceae bacterium (assembly GCA_020446775.1). GTDB lineage: Bacteria > Pseudomonadota > Alphaproteobacteria > Rhodospirillales > Rhodospirillaceae > VGEM01. The sequence goes on along the minus strand of JAGREB010000212.1, from coordinate 5,447 downwards.
TGATCGGTTTCGGTATTTCTCAATCGGGACGCCTACTATCGAACATGCTTTTGCTTGGGTTGACGGGCGACGCGTCGGGCCGCCGCGCAATGGATGGACTCTTCATCCACGTCGCCGGCGGCGGCAAGGGCAGCTTCAACTACCGTTTCGCCCAATCGAGCCGTCACTTCAGCCCGGATGTCGAAATGGATTATCCGACCGATTTCGCGCCGTTCTCGACAGCATCCGTCACCGACCCGCTCAGCGGCACGACGTCGAACCTGTTCGACCGGGCTATCTCGCGTGGAACAATACCGAAAGTGTTCTTCGTCAATACGTCGGCGGAATACTGGGCGCGCGCCGCGTCTCTTATCCACACAACGCATGACGGTGCCGAAGATGTCGCGCCGCACCCCAGCGCCCGCCTCTATTTCGTCGCCGGCGGACAACACGGCGCAGCAAGTTCGGGCAGCCGGCGGAATTTCTCGGCGTGCCGCAATCCGCTCGATTACCGGCCGATGATGCGCGCTTTGCTCCTGCAACTCGACGCCTGGGTGACGCAAGGACGGGAGCCGGAACCGACGACGGTTCCTCGCTTGGCCGACAATCAACTCACCGATCTAACGGCCTACGTTGCTGCGTTTCCCGAGATTCCGGCGGCCCGCACACCGGTACGGTTCCTTGAACCGCCGCGCCTCGACTTCGGCCCGCGATTTGACACCGAAGGAATCGCCGACATCGTTCCGCCAAAGCCAGGCCCGAACTATGTGACCCGCGTCCCCGTACCCGATGCCGATGGGATCGACCAAGGCGGCCTGCGTATGCCCGAGGTTTCGGTACCGCTGGGAACTTACACCGGTTGGAATTTGCAAAACGCCGATACCGGCGCACCGGAACGGCTGGGCCGTTGGGATGGCAGCTTCTTCCCCTTTGCGCGCGACGAAAACGAACGCATTGCAACGCGGGACTCACGGATATCGATTGCAGAACGCTACGCCACGCGCGACGACTATGTACGTGCGGTGGCCGAGCAGACGTTGCTGATGGCGGAGCGGGAATTGATCCTGGGTGCGGATGTCAATCCGCTAATCGAACGCGCCGGACGGTTCTACGACCGCGTAACATCCCACGATCCGAGCGATGAATCCTGCGATTACATCGTCGATCGCTGATACCTACGTCGCGAGTACCTAGAGCGTTTCCTGAAACCTGACGGGAGCGCCGGCCGGCGCGCCTTGCAGTTCATCGTCGCACATGACGACATTTCCGCGAATGATCGTCGCTTTGGGCCAACCGGTCACGGCCATGCCGTCGAAAGCCGTCCAACCGGCGCGGCTCGCGATCCATGAATTCGTGATCGTCCGCTTGGCCTTGAGATCGACCACCGTAAAATCGCCGTCGTAACCAACCGCAATTCGTCCCTTCCCGGCGACATTGAAAATCCGGCACGGCCCTGCGCTGGTCAAGTCCACCAGCCGTGCCAAGGTCAACCGGCCCGCCGCATGATGGTCGAGCAACAACGGCAACAGCGTTTGCACGCCCGTCAGGCCAGAAGGACTGCGCGGATAGGGCCGTGCCTTTTCTTCCAACGTGTGCGGCGCGTGATCCGAACCGACACAATCGACGATACCCTCGTCGATGGCGCGCCATAAGGCATCGCGATGCCGTGCTTCGCGGATCGGCGGATTCATTTGCGCCAAAGTGCCCAGTCGCTGGTAGCACTCGGGCGCGGCCAAGGTTAGGTGCTGCGGCAGCACCTCAACCGTCGCAATGTCCTTGTTTTCGCCGAGGATCGCCATCTCCTCGGCCGTCGACACGTGCAGAACGTGAACGCGCCGGCCGGCCTTGCGCGCCAGCGCCAGCAATCGCTTGGTGGAGCGCACCGCGGTTTCGACATCGCGCCATTCGGCATGCATCGAAACATCGGCGCCATCGCGCACCATGGCGTTGCGCTCCTGCAAGCGCATGTCGTCCTCGCTATGTACGGTGACCCGGCGCGTGCCGGACGCCAGAACGCGCGCCACGTTTTCGTCGTCAGCCACGAGAAGTGTGCCGGTCGATGACCCCATGAACATCTTGATGCCGCAGCACGCGGGTTCGCGTTCAAGGTCTTTAAGATCATCGGCGTTTTCGGGCGACGCGCCGACATAGAATGCGAAATCCGTCCATGACCGCCCGGCGGCGCGTTTGACCTTGTCGGCCAGAGCACTCGCGGTTGTCGTCGGCGGATCGGTATTGGGCATCTCGAAGACGGCGGTAACGCCACCCAGTACCGCGCCCCGGGTTCCGCTTTCGAGATCTTCTTTGTGAACAGGTCCGGGTTCGCGGAAATGCACCTGCTCATCGATCACGCCGGGGAGAACGGTCAGGCCTTTGGCGTCAAATGACCGACCCGCCGCCGCAGGCGCGATATCGCCAATCCGCGCAACCTTGCCGCTACGCACGGCCACGGAGGTCTGCACCGGGCCCGACGTCGTGACGACCGTGCCACCGTGAATCACAAAATCGAAAGTTTCAGCCACGTCGCATCCTTACTTCACCGGTTACCGGCGGCCAGAGCGTCGAATACATCGCCTGACGCATCGTGCCCCAGGATATGGCGGTTGTGCCACAAAGCATAGAACAGCAGAACCCATAACGCATGGCCGTATCGCGCGGCTTTACCGTCTTTGCAGAGTTCGATGACCCGCCCGGCACGGCAAATTTCTGCAATTGCCGGGTGCGCGGCCAGCACCGGGCCCAACCGCGCACCCTGGGCGGCAATCCAAGACCCGACCGGCACGGTAAAACCACGTTTGGCCGCGAATGCATCGATCACCGGAACATGCTTCGCGGTCCAATGACGAAGCAGCCATTTTCCTCGCCCTTTGGCGATCTTGAATCGGTCGGGGAGAGAAAACACCGCGTCGGAGACGATGGGATCGAGAAACGGGACCCGGCCCTCGACACCATGAGTCATCAGGCACCGATCGAGCTTCGTGAGCAAGTCATTGGGCAACCATGCCGCGCAATCGACGGCCTGGGCGGCGCGTAAACCCGAAAAACCCGTCTGTGCCGCATCGGATTCAAGAGCGGCGATCCCCGCACGCCATTGATGCCGGTTTTCCGAGAGAAGCCCGAGTCCGTCGAGCAAGCCGGATCGCCATGGCTTGCGCCGGAACGGCCACGGCCGAAGTGCCGCGCGATAACGCCCATATCCAGCGAGCAATTCATCGCCGCCCTCGCCCGTTAGAACGACTTTGACATCACGCCGAGCCCGCTCGGCCAGCAAATATGTCGGGATAACGGCATAGTCGGCCGTCGGATCGTCGACGGCCGCGGCAATCGCCGGGAGCCTGCGCCAAAAATCGTCCGCCGTAACCTCGATCTCGACATGACGCGCGCCGAAATGCTGCGCGACACGGCGCGCCGTTTCACGTTCGTCGTGTACCGCGGTGCCGGGAAACGCAGCCGTGAACGCAAGCACCGGCGATGAGTTCAATTGCGCCATGATGGCGAGCACGGCGGACGAATCGAGGCCGCCGGATAGGAACATGCCATACGGGACATCGGCGCGCTGATGAACGTCGACGGAATCGCGCCACGCCGATGAAAACGCCATCAGCGCATCGTCGATGGATGCTTGATTCCTGCGCTCGCGCGGCAATGCCTGCCTGCGCAACCGGTCGATGATCTCGCCGTCCCGAATGACCAGAGTTTCGCCCGGTAAGACACGATGAATTCCGCGAATCGGCGTTTCGCGACCGATGGAGTATTGGAGAGCGAGAACTTGCGACCGGGCGACCGGATCGACATCCGGCGCGACCAAGCCCGCAGCGATCAGGGCCTGCGGTTCGGAGGCAAACGCCAGACCTTGATCGATCTCCGCATAGTAAAGCGGTTTGATGCCGAAGGGGTCGCGCGCCAGCACAAGGCAATTGCGCCCGGGATCGTGAATGGCGATGGCATACATGCCGCGCAAACCATCGGCAAATTTCGGCCCGTCCCTTAGGTACAGGCGCAGCGCGCTTTCGCAGTCGGATTTCGTGGCGTAGGTATCCGCGCCCAACTCACTGCGGAGAGCGAGATCGTTGTAGATTTCCGCATTTGCGACCAAGACCGGGCCCTGCCCTGCAGAGATCGGTTGGTTCCCCGTTTCCAGGTCGATGATCGATAGACGCGTATGCACCAGCGCCACGCCGTCACCGTTGTACTGCCCCTCACCGTCGGGGCCACGATGGCGCAGCGCGTTTTGCAGCACGTTAAACGCCGAACGGCCGATGGTCTGCCCACGCCGCAGAGAAATTCCGGCAAGGCCACACATCCGTGCTTAAGTCCCGCCGGCGGCCGCGACGCTTTCGTCGTCCGTGCGGCCTAAACCTGAGAAAATTTTCAAATATCGATCAATGAGCCGGCTAGGTTCGTACTCTTCATCGAAACTCTTTTTGCCGGCCGCTCCAATCCGTTCTGCGGCATTCTGATCGGCCAGCAGCCATGCAATTGCGTCGGACATCGCGACGGGATCACCGACCGGGACCAAGACGCCGTTTTCCTGGTGGCGGATCAGGAGCCCCGGCCCCAGGCTGTCGGCCGCAATCACCGGAGCACCCGCACTCCAGGCTTCGACCACGATGTCACTTAGATCTTCTTGTTTGGCTGGATAGACAAATAAATCGCTGGCGCGGAAATACGGCTGCAAATCGTCGACCCAGCCGAGGAACCGCACGCGCGGCTTCATACCTTTGGCATATGCATGCGCCTCGAAAAACGCGCGGTCGGGTCCGTCACCGGCGATCCACAGGTACACGCTCGATAACCGGGCAACCGCGTCGATGAGCGTATCGAACGATTTAGATTTTTCGAGCCTGCCCGCCGAGAACACGATCCGTGCCGTCGCGGGTGTAAATAGCGTCCGCCGCTCGATCTCGACCGGATTTGGCCGCGCCAATGCGATTGATGGCAGGTCTGGCACGGTGTGAATCTTGTCCATCGACCATCCCGCCGCGACGGCCGCATCGGCCCGTTGTTTAGACGGCGCGAGCAACGCATCGCACGTCATGTAGGCCTTGGAATTGAACGTCGCGGGTAGTCGGCCAATGTGTTTATAACCGCCGCGCTCGACCAACACCGATACCTCCGGCCGCCAACTCAAAACGAGGTCCGGTGTAAATCGTTTCAATTCCCCGTCGAGCCGTTTGCGCGCCAGAAACGCCAACCGTCCGGGAAGTTCGAGATCGACGACATCCAAGCCTGCCTGGCGCAACCGTTGAGAACGTTCGGGGTTCCCTCCCGCCATGACCCGCTGTGCCACGCCTTGACGATGCAGACAGGTCGCCAGCATTTCGCATTGGATGTCAGCGCCTCCGTAGGGCGCAAACGCGGTGACATGCGCGATTTTCATGCTGGCGGGACCACTCAGGATACGCGCGCGGCGCATCTTCCAAACCTACCCGGCAGCATTAGCGCGAGGGCGCGGTAATTGCCAGCAA
>JAGREB010000211.1 GCA_020446775.1 Paracoccaceae bacterium | reverse complement strand
CGCGAGCACAGCCGCAAGCCCGACGAGGCCTATGAACGGATCGAGCGTCTGGCCGCGGGGCCCTATTTGGAACTGTTCGGCCGGACCACGCGGCCCGGATGGGACAGCGAGGGCGACCAAAGCGGCTTGTTCGACAATGGCGTGGTCAAAACACGCCGCCGCAGTTCAGATTAGCATCGTTCCAACGCGGTGCGATGTTTACGCGGCCGGCAGTTCGCGGATGTTGCGCATGTCGGACGGAGGCTTGGTGTTCGTCATCAAGGCCTTCTTGCGGAAGAAGCGTAAGATCGACGCCGGTCCCATGCGGCTTCCCCCCATGCCAGAAAGATTGAACGACGTTTTTTCCGCGTCGCGCAGGATCGAGATGGTCAACGTGGTGTCCTGCAAGCTGATGCCACCGGCATCGATCTGCTGACCCAATTCCAACGCTTCCTCTTCGCTGCCGGCGATGACCGCGCCGGAAAGCCCGAATTCCGTATCGTTGGCAAGCTTCACGGCATCGTCCTTGGTCTGGTACTTGATGACCGGAATCACGGGGCCGAAGGTTTCGTCGCGCATCACTTTCATATCGTGCGTGACGCCAGTCAGCACGGTCGGGCGCATGTAAAGCCCGCCGCCCAAGTTTTGGCTTTTGCCGCCGGTGCGGACTTGTGCGCCATGTTTGACGGCGTCGTCGATCTGTTCATCGACGATCCCTGCCTGCTTGGCGAAGATAAAGGGGCCGATGTGGCCATTGTGGATGTCGGGATAGTTCAGTTCGATCTGCTCGGCCTTCTTGACCAATTTATCGACAAAGGCGTCGTGGATTTTTTCCTGCACGTAGACGCGTTCGATCGAATAGCAGATCTGGCCCGTGGCGTAGACCGAGCCGCGTAACACGGCGTCGGCGGCGCGATCGACATCGGCGTTTTCAGTCACGATCACGGGGTCTTTGCCGCCCAGTTCCAGGAACACGGGAATGAATCGGCGCGCGCAGGCTTCCGCGACCTTGCGGCCGGTCGCGACGCTGCCGGTGAAACATACGATATCGACGTTATCGATGACCGCTTGTCCAGTTTCGCCGCCGCCTACGACGTAAGTCAGCACCTTGGCGAGTTCGGGAACTTTTTGAATCGTTTCCATCAAGGGTTCGACGAAACGCGGCGTCACTTCGCTCGGCTTGATGATGGCGGCGGAGCCCGCCATCAGGGCGGGAACCGCGTCGATCGCCGATAACATCATCGGAAAATTCCAAGGGCTGATGACGCCCAGCAACGGATAGGGCTTCAACTGGCTGCGATAGCGGACATGCGGAACCGTGCTCGAGGTGCCTTCCAACATGGCTTTCTTGACGATCTCCGGCGCGGAATCGGCCCAACCGCGAATGCTCCAGATCACGCCGTCCGGGCCTTCGCTGGGAATCCGGTAGCGGCCAGTATCCGTCGATTCCGCCTTGACGATGGCTTTGCGATTCTTGTCGATCTCTTCGGCCCACTTTCGCAGGACGGCGGCGCGGTGCTCGATCGGCGCAGCAGCCCAATCCTTTTGCGCTTCGCGCTGCCGTGCGGTAATCGCGGCGACTTCATCGGCGGTCGGCGGCGTGATGTGATAGTCAATTTCGCCGGTCCGGGGATTGCGAACGGGCAGGGTATTTCGGCGCACTTCTGCGGTCATCGGGCGTCTCTTTACTTTAAGTGGGTCCGGCCAGCGGACGGAATGTAAGCCAGAACCTAGTGCCAGATTCGGCCGCCGCCAAGGGCAAGTGAGCGACTCACCGCGCGAATTCGAAATACGAAAACTCGACTCGTTATATGTGCCGGAATCTAAGCCATGATCCGCTTCTTGGGGCGGGGTGGCGCGCTGGGCGCCAGCGGCGGAGGCGGCGTGATCTCATCGATTTTGTCGTCAATTTCCAGCGTGGGGCGCCAGGCGGCGGCCTTGGCGTTCGCATCCAACTGTTCGGGCTTTGTTGCGCCGGCGATCACGCTGCCGACGTAAGGTTTCGACAGCAACCATCCGATAGCCATATCCAACATGCTTGCGCCCGCGCTGGCAGCCAGCTCCGTGAGTTTGTCGACCGTGGCGAAGCGGTCGTCGCCGAAGAACCGGTTGACCATCGGGCCGCGGCTCGCCCACGCGGCGTAGCGGGTTCCTTCAGGCGGTTTTTCGCCGCGCTTGTATTTGCCGGTTAAGAGGCCGCTTTCCAGCGGAAAGAACGGAAGGATGCCGACGCCGTAATTTTCGCACGCGGGAACCAATTCCGCTTCGATGCCTCGGGACAACAGACTGTAGTGATTCTGCGCCGAGATGTAGGGCGTTAAATTCTGCGTCTTGGATATCCACGCGGCTTCGACGGTGCGCCAGCCTTCGAAATTCGAATGGCCGATATAGCGAACCTTGCCTTGGCGAACCAAATCGTCGAGCGCGCGCAGGGTTTCGTCCGTCGGGGTTACACCGTCCGGTTTGTGGATTTGGTAAAGATCGATGTAATCGGTGCCGAGACGGCGCAAGCTCGCTTCGACGGCCGCCATGATATAGAGTCGCGACGCGCCGCCTTGTTCCAGAAACCCTTTGCCCATTGCATTGCCGAACTTGGTCGCAATAAGTACGTCCTTGCGCCGGGCGCCTAGGGTTTGTCCCAGAAATTCTTCGGACTTGCCGGCATTGCCGTAAATGTCCGCCGTATCGAAGAGGGTGATCCCGATATCGATGGCTTTGTCGACGACCGCCTTGGTTTGCGCGGCATCGATCAGCATTCCAAAGTTGTTGCAGCCAAGGCCGACGGCCGAGACCTTCAGGCCGGATTTGCCGAGCAAGCGTTGTTCCATGGCACTTTGTCTCCTAATACGACCGATGCGCCCCGGACTTTCGTGGACGCTATCCGGTTGAGCAAGCCGTATTCATGGAATGCTCGCCTGACAAGTGATCAGCGTCTGTTCTACGAGCGAGATTCGTGGTCAATTCCATTCATTGCAGTTTACGGCTGAACAGCCACGTCGCGGCCGATGCCGCGGCGACGCCGATGATCGCCATCGGCCATACGTGCTCAAAGACCACGGACATCGGCATGTCTTGCAGGAACACGCCACGGCTGATTTCCAGCATATAGCGCAAGGGATTGAACAGCGTCAGCCATTGAATCGTTTCGGGCATGTTCCCGACGGGCGTCGTGAAGCCGGAGAGGATCACCGCCGGCATGATGAAACAGAATGCCGCGATCTGAGCCTGTTGCTGGGTCGATGTAAGGGCCGAAATCATCAAACCGAAACTGGTGACCGACAACAGGAACACCGCCAGTCCAAGCACCAACAACAAGACGTCGCCACGGACCGGAATATCGAAAAACAAGACGCCCAACAGGCCGAGGGTGAGCCCTTCGCCCATGCCCAGCACTGCGGCAGGCACGATCTTGCCGATCAAAATCTCCGGTGGGCGCAACGGTGTGACGAGTAGCTGCTCGAACGTTCCAAGCTCGCGTTCACGAGCGATCGAAAGCGCGGTGATGACCGTCGCGATGATCATGGTCAGGGTCGCGACCAAACCCGGCACGATGAACCACTTGCTGTCCATGTTGGGATTGAACCACGCGCGGGTCACGAGTTGAGGCGGGCTTGGCACAATTCCGGATGTCCGCGCATGTTCCCGCGAAAAACGCTCGACGATATCGTTGATGTAGGACAGCGCCATCAGGGCGGTATTGGACTGCCGGCCATCGACGATGACCTGGATTTCAGGCGATTTCCCGGCCAGCAGCTTTCGGCTGAAGTCCTGGGGAATGCGCAGCGCCATCAACGCGTCGCCGTCGTCGATCAGCGGCCCGATTTCTTGCGCGGATGTCAGGCGCGCGACGCTGGTGAAGGCCGGTGACGCGGTGAAATCTGCAACTAAATCCCGCGATGCCAATCCCATATCCTCGTTGAGGACCGCGAGGGGAATGTTGTTGACCTCGAATGTCGCGGCATACGCGAACAGGAACAGCTGCATGATGGGCGGCAGGATGAGAATCGTGCGGCTGCGCGTATCGCGCCAAATCGCGCGAAATTCGCGTTTGACCAAGAAGGCAATGCGGGCCAGCGCCTCGGCAAAGGGCGAATGAGACATCATTCGAGCCGCCGCCGCGTCTTGACCGCGGTAATCGTCAGGAACAAACCGGCCATCGCCAACAAAGCAAGGGTATTCGGGATCAAGATCGACCAAATGTTGCCGGCCAGGAACAGTGTTTTTAACGCTTCCACGAAGTAACGGGCCGGTACGATGTAGGTGAAAACCTGCACGGCGGGCGCCATCGAGCGCGTATCGAAAATGAATCCCGATAACAAAATGGCCGGCATCATGGTCGCGGTGATGGCCAGAATCGCCGCCGCGAACTGATTGCGGGTCAAGGTCGAGAACATCAACCCAAGCCCCAACACCACCAACATGAACGCCGACGATGTGACGAACAGCATTATGAACGAGCCGCGAAAGCCGACATCGAACACCGTGAGGCCGACGGTGACACTGACCGCCATGCCCGTCATTCCCAAGATGTAATAGGGAACGAGTTTACCGATCAGCAGCTCGGCTTTGGTCAATTGTGTCGTCAGAAGTGCTTCCATCGTGCCGCGTTCCCACTCGCGCGCGATGACGAGCGCAGTCAGCAAGGCTCCGATCAGCGTCATGATCACGGCCATCAAACCGGGTACGATCGATTTATGGCTGTCCAGCCCGCTGTTGAACCACACGCGGTGTTCGACGACCAACGGGGTAATCTGACTTCCGGGATTAGCGTATTCGCGTTGAAGCAGCCACGTCGCCCACGCGCCTTGTGCGTATCCGCCCATGATGCGCGCGGTGTTGGCATCCGTTCCGTTGACGAGAATCTGGATGGGCGCGGCTTGTCCGACCGCGATTTTCGGTCCGAAATCGCTGCCCAGAACCATGATTCCCCGGATGGTGCCTTCGCGCAGCGCATCGGTTGCCACGGCGCGGTTCGCCATTCTGACGGGATCGACATAAAGCGTTGCGCGCAGGCTGGCTTCGAAATCGCGCGCTTCCGGCGCATCGGTTTCAAGCACCGTGGCGAGTTTGAGATGTTTGGCGTCGAGCGAGACACCGTAGCCGAACAGAAACAGCATCAGCAGCGGCAGCACCACCGCGACAATGATACTCGATGGATCGCGCAGGATTTGTAGGTATTCCTTGCGAATGAATCCGGCGAGCCGCTGGCGGTTGAAGCCTTGCCCTTCAGTTCCGATCCGATGGGGTGCGCGGGTCATGCCGCAACCCCGTTGTTCGTCGCGCGGTCGTAGTCCTCGATCAAGGCGATAAACGCTTCGTTCAACGTGCGGGTTTCATCTCCGCCGGCGCGCTTGATTTCGTCAGGTGAGCCAGAGGCGATCAGTTTCCCCCGATAGATGATGACCATGCGGTCGCAATATTCGGCCTCGTCCAAGAAATGGCTGGTGATGAGAATGGTCGTGCCATCGTCGGCAAGCGCGTTCAGCCGCGCCCAGAATTCGCGCCGGGTTTCGGGATCGACACCGGACGTCGGTTCGTCGAGGAAAAGGATTGAAGGGCTGTGGAGGAGGGCGCATGCAAGTGCCATGCGCTGCTTGATCCCGAGTGGAAGGTCGCCGCACGGCAAATCAAAATATGGGCCGAGATCGAATTCCTCGACCGCGTCCTTAAGCCGTTCAACAAGAAGTTTGCCCCGTAATCCGTATACGCCACCGGCAAATTCCATGTTCTGGCGCATCGTCAACAAGCCGTAATAGGCGAACTTCTGGGCCATATAGCCGATGTGTGACCGCGCGTCGGCTCGCGAACGCCCCAAATCGAAACCGGCAACCAACGCCGTGCCGTCCGTCGGCGGCAACAAGCCGCACAGCATCTTGAATGTTGTCGATTTTCCTGCACCGTTAGGGCCCAGCAATCCAAAAATCTCTCCGGCTTTGACGCTAAACGAAACGCGGTCGACGGCGGTGAACGCGCCAAACCGGCGCGTCAGGTCGCGCGTTTCGATCACCGGCCGTCCGTTTGCGTTCTGGCCGGCCTGTACGTTGTAAGTTCCGATATCCGCCGCAACGGGCGCTTCATCGCCCCGCTTTGCCCGCAGCGCCGCCAGATAGGTATCCTCGAATAACGGCGTCGTCGGTTTTACCGTGAGCTGCCGCAATGGTGCGAACTGGCTCGATGCGAAATCGGGAGCGGCGTCTTTTTCCGTCATCACGACGCGCAAGGTGCGGCCTTGGATTTGCGCGTCGACAACGCCGCGCGTCTGGTTTGCGGCGCGCTGGAGATCGCGCTTGGCCGCGACCGATGAATCGTCCGGAAGCGCGGCTTTCCACGCGCGGCCATCAACCAGGCGATTCAGGTCGCGCGGCGTGCCGCTGTCGAGCACGACGCCGTCATGCAGCAATATGACATGATCGCATCGTTCAGCTTCGTCGAGGTACGCGGTGCTCCACAGCACCGCGATCCCGGTGTTTTGCAACGAGCGGACCATCGTCCATAACTCGCGCCGCGACAGGGGATCGACGCCGACGCTGGGTTCATCAAGCAATAGAATATCGGGCGGCACGACCAGAGTGCAGGCCAATCCCAGCTTTTGCTTCATCCCGCCCGATAACTGTCCGGCGAGGCGCTTGCCGAATGGCGCAAGTCCGGTAAACCGATGCAACTCCGCAAAACGCCGCTCCCGCGTGGTGCGGTCGAGGCCGTTCAAATCGGCGTACAGCGCGAGGTTCTCGGCCACCGACAAATCTTCATAGAGCCCGAATTTCTGCGGCATGTAGGCGATCCGCGGCCGTTCCGTTCCGCCCGTGACGCCGATTTCGCCAGAGTCAGCGTCGAACAGACCTGCGAGCAATCGCACCAAGGTCGTTTTCCCGGCCGCGTCGGGGCCGACCAATCCCGTGATCTGGCCGGGCTTCAATTCGCCCGATACGCCTTTCAGCGCGGTGACATGGCGCGCCGGTGTCGCGAACGACTTGGTCAGGTCCTTGAAGAATAGGCCGTAGGGCACGGGTCAACCGTCAAGGCGAGAGATTGATCGTGACCGGCATACCTTGGCGCAAACCGCCGTCCGGTTCGTCGACAACGATACGTACACGATAGACGAGATCGGTCCGGAGTTCCGGCGTTTCGACCGCTTTGGGTGTGAACTCGGCTGTCGGCGATACGAATCCGACGGTGCCCTTGTATATGTGCCCGCTTGGATCGTCGGTCGTGACATCCACGGTCTTACCCGGAACAACGCGGCCCAGGAAAGGTTCGGCGACATAGGTTCGGACCCACACGGGACGTTCCAACGCCAGCGTCAGGACCGGTGCGCCACCGCCCACCACGGCGCCCGGTTCGCGCGCGCGAGTGAGAATGGTTCCGGCCGCAGGAGCTTGGATTTCGGTTTGCGCCAGGCGGTACTTGGCTTGATCGAGTGCGGCGCTTGCCATGGCCATGGCCGCGCGGGCGCCATCGATATCCTCGGACCGGAATCCGTCTTCGGCCAGGTCGAGTTCCGCTTGCCGCGAGGAGACCGTGGCCGCCGCGACCGTCACGTCGCGTTCGGCATCGTCGAGCGCCTGGCGCGAGACCGCGTCGTCCTTGACCAGTGTTTGGCGGCGCTTGAGGGTCGATTGGGCGTTGGCGAGGCGGGCTTTGGCTTCGGCGAGGCGCGCACGTGCCGCCACGATGTCTTCCGCCCGGTTCCCCGTCTCGAATTTAGCGAGATTGGCCGCGGCCTGGCGCAAGGATGCATCAGCCTGGGCAACGGCATGGCGGTAAGGCGTGTCATCGAGGCGTGCAACCGTTTCGCCTTCGGTGACGCGATCGCCTTCGTCGACCGCGACTTCGGCAATTCGTCCTTCGACGACGAATGCGAGATCGACTTGCCGGATGTCGACGTTTCCATAGAGCGTGTTTCCATCCGCACCGTTGATGCGGTCGGTGAAATACCAAGCCGCGCCGCCGAGAACGGCGACACCGATGACGGCGATGGGGATCAGACGTCGGTTCATGAAACGCGCCTTTGCGAGGAGGAGGTGGTGGGGGAGTTGGACTGGCGGCCGTAGGCGGCCATCATCAACTTGACGGCGGCATCGACCTTCGCGGCGATGGCATCTTCGTATGGTGGCGACGACAATCCCGACACGGCCTGCATTTGGATCGACCCGCGAAGCATCATTAAGAAAAATTCCGCGGCGTGTTCGGGATCGTCGACCGATAATTCTCCGCTCGCCGTGCGTTCGCGGAAAAAATCCGCCAGTGCCCCGATGGCCCGGCGCGGTCCGTTCGTGAACCAAGCCTTGGCAAGGTCTGGAAACAGTACGCCTTCGGACACGATCAAGCGGTAAAACTTGATCCCCAGCGGCGATAGCATCAGCGTCAGAAAACCGGTCCCGGCGCGCCGCAAGACTTCCGCGGCGGCCAACGAGGTGCGTTCGGGAATCGAGAATAGGGGGCCGAAGGCAATCGGCAGTTTGGTTCCGATGATGGCGCGGAACAGGCCGACCTTGTTGCCGAAGTGGGCGTACATGGTCGCTTTCGATGCATTGGCCCTTTTCGCAACGGTGTCGAGGCTGGCCCCGGCATATCCACGATTGAGGAATTCGATCTCGGCGGCCTCGAGAATCGCGCCAAGACGCGCTTCCGTGCGCGGACTGCGGCGTTTCCCGCCGGCGGTTTTCGCGCGTGTCCGGGCTTTTTTGGACCGCGCCGGAACGTGAGCTTGCGGGGCGTTTGGCATAAAGTGTACTGTACGGTACAGTTCACTTTATGTCCAGCCGAAGGATCTCGGTCGGGGGCAAATAGCCTGGGGCAAATAAGGGAGTCGACGGCGCGCGGCTCTTTCGCCAACCTCGGGCCGGTTTCACGCGCGTTTGGTGCGCGTGAGGTTCGGAGTAACCCTGTGTCCGATATCGAGATTTTCGAGATTTCCGAAAACCCCATGACGGTTGGCGCGGCCGGCAAGGAGCGCGTGTGGTTCGAAGGCTTCCCGGACCGCTTTCCTTATCGCTGCCTGCCGCTCGCCATCGCCAACCAGGCTGGGCTTCAACTGGCAATGGATTTTCAAGTCACCGTGGTCTGGGACGGAACACCGGCCACGAGCGGGATTCATGTTGCATCGCCTGACAAACGCGCGGCTTCCTTTCTTTCCGGGCATTTCGGTTACGGCGTGCTGACGTTCTCGATCCCGTATCTGTTCAGGACAAAAGGCGATGTCGGCATGCTGGTCACGGGGCCGTTCAACGAACCGAAAGAGGGCGCGGTTGCGTTGACGGGCATCGTCGAGACCGGGTGGTCGCCATTCACCTTCACGATGAATTGGAAAATGTTGGTGCCGCGCCGCGCGGTGACATGGGAAGCCGGCGAGCCGTTTTGCCAACTTGTTCCCATCGACTTGGGGCTTATCAAGGACGTCAAAGCGATCGAACGCAAGATTACCGACGACCCGGAACTGAACCAACGCTACACGGAATGGGCCGAGTCACGCCGCAAGTTCAATGCCGAGCTCAAGGCTGCACCCCGGGCGCCGGGCCCGAGCCCGTGGCAAAAACATTACTTCCAGGGCCGCTTGCTCGATGGACAACCTGGGACCGAATCCGGACGGCACTTGACCAAGACTTCAACCGAGGTCGAGAAAAAACGTTAGCCGCTTGATCCTGTGCGTCCGATGTGCGGCAGTGTCGGCAATCGATCCCGTGCGTGCGCCGGAATTTGCGGTATTGGTCGTGTGTCGCAGTAAAGGAGTGCTTTGATGTCAAGCGTGATGGCCGTTGCGTCGCGTACACCGTTCGTCGGCCTTATCGCGGTTACCGCCGTTCTATTCGGATTGGCAATCGGTCACACGACCTTGGTGTTGATGCGCCACGTCCTTGACGCCGACCGGAGCATCACCGGACCGGAAGTCGCGCTCAGCGCGGTTCTGGGCTGCGCCGGCGTGTGGATGGTGTGGTACGGCCGCCTGCGCGGCGAAGCCGTCGGGACATGGCTCGGGTTCATCGCCGGCACAATGATCTGGATCGGTTTCTTC
>JAGREB010000210.1 GCA_020446775.1 Paracoccaceae bacterium | reverse complement strand
CGTGGCACCAGTGGCAGGCGGCGTAACCCACCGAGAGCAGCACCGGGACATTGCGCGCACGCGCGTCTTCGAATGCGCCATCGCACCAAGGCCACCAGTGAACGGGGTTGTCCTTGTGCTGGCGCAGATAAGGGCTGGTCTCGTCGGCGAGGCGATTGAACGGTGCGGTCATCAGATACGGTCAAAGTGAGGGGTGATAGACAGGGTCCGAAGCCCACCTTACCTTGAACAGGCGGTGGAGTTGACCGCAGACCTTACTCACGAGGCGTTGGCCATGAAAATCACCGTGAACGTCGATTGTTCGCCTGAGGAAGCGCGCGCGTTCTTGGGCTTGCCCGACCTGAGCCCGTTGCAGGATTCGGCCGTGCAGCAAATGAAGGCTCAAATGGAAAAAGCCATGCAAACCATGGGCCCAGAAGCGGTTATGAAAACGTTGTTCCCGCTGGGATCGGACCAACTGGCCGAAATGCAAAAGGCCTTTTGGGGCTCGTTCACCAAGGGCTAGCCGCGATTCAAAACTGCTTGAATTCTTAGCCAAAACCCATGGCCATCGACACGATCTTTGCCTTGGCGTCCGCGCCGGGCCGCGCCGGTATTGCCGTCATTCGCGTCTCGGGACCGAAGACGGCAAAGGCGTTGATACGTCTGGGCGTCGGCCAGCTTTCGCCGCGCAAAGCGACGCGCGCCAAATTCATCGATCCCGTTTCGGGAGAAGCGATCGACGACGGTCTCGCGATCTGGTTTCCGGCGCCGCACAGCTTCACCGGCGAGGACGTCGCCGAGCTGCACATTCACGGCGGGCGTGCGGTGATCGATGAGATGCTGATAGCGCTGTCGTCCGTTGCTGGATTGCGTCCGGCCGAAGCAGGCGAATTCACGCGCCGCGCCTTCGACAACGACAAGCTCGATCTTACCCAGGCCGAAGCGCTCGCGGATATTGTCGATGCGGAAACCCGCGCCCAACGCCGCCAAGCGCTCACCCAAATGGGTGGCGCGCTGAAGGAACGCTATGAAGACTGGCGTCATCGCTTGGTGCAGGCGCTCGCACACCTCGAAGCGGTGATCGATTTTCCCGACGAAGATCTGCCGATGGATGTGGCCGAAAAGTTGTGGTCCGAGGTGCGCGATCTTCAGAGCGATATTTCCGCACATCTTTCTGAAGCAACGCGCGGCGAGCGGGTCCGTGCGGGGATTTCGATTGCCATTCTAGGCCCGCCGAATGCGGGTAAATCGAGCCTGTTGAATGCGCTGGCCAAGCGCGATGCGGCGATTGTTTCGTCCATGCCCGGAACGACCCGCGACGTGATCGAAGTTCATCTCGATCTCGGCGGATATGCGGTGATGCTTGCGGACACCGCAGGTTTGCGCGCCGCGTCGGACGCCATCGAGGATGAAGGCATTAGGCGCGCTCGTAAAAGAGCCGATCATGCCGACATCAAACTCATTGTGTTCGACGGCGCGACCTATCCCGCGCGTGACGAAACAACGGCTGCGCTGATCGACAAGGCGAGCATTGTTGTCGTCAACAAAGCCGATTTACTCGACCAACAACGCGAGTACGAGATCGACACCGACGACGATTGGCGCACGACGCATTTCATCTCAGTGAAGACCGGGTTTGGCATCGATGCCATGTTGGCGCGGCTTGAAAAGCAGATCAAAGAATTGTCCGATGGTGGCGCAAACGCACCGCCGTCACGCGCGCGCCATCGTCATGCCTTGAGCGAATGTGTCGGCGCCCTCACGCGCGCGCAAACGGCAAAACTTCCCGAGCTGGCGGCGGAAGATCTTCGTCTGGCCGCCCGTGCCCTCGGGCGGCTGACCGGGCGCATCGATGTCGAGGACGTCCTCGACGCCGTGTTTCGGGATTTTTGTATCGGCAAGTAAGCCGTCCCGCGTTCCCCGTACGCCATCATTCCGATTGGTCCGCCTCAAAGGCGGCGTTATATAGACGCCGCAATATGGATGCCGCACGGGCCGGCTCATGACCAAGAACGCAAACCATTACGATGTGATTGTCGTCGGCGGGGGCCACGCCGGCTGCGAAGCCGCGGCCGCGTCGGCGCGGTTTGGTGCGCGCACATTATTACTGACCCATCGCACCGACACGATTGGGCAGATGTCGTGTAACCCTGCGATTGGCGGTTTGGCCAAAGGCCATTTGGTACG
>JAGREB010000209.1 GCA_020446775.1 Paracoccaceae bacterium | reverse complement strand
GCGTCGCCGACAAGCACGAGAGCTATCACTTCGCCAACCTGACCGACCTCACGCTGAAATATGCCGACGTCGAACCGGTGGATACCGTCAAGGCGTGGTTGCGCGGCAAAAATTCATGAAGACCTTTCTCGCGCTCTACATGGGCAAACCGGGGGCGCCCCAACAGGCGCCGCCCGATCAGGCGACCATCGCGAAAGGCATGGGCGCATGGCATAAATGGATGACGGACCACGCGAACTCGGTAGCCGATACCGGCGGACCGCTCGGCAAAACCAAGCGCGCGGCATCGGACGGCATTTCGGATATTCGCAATGCCGTCGCGGGCTACGTCATCGTCAAAGCCGAATCCCACGACGCCGCAGCCAAGCTGTTCGAAAGCCATCCGCATTTTTCGATTTTCCCGGGCGATTCCGTCGAGATCATGGAAATCATGCCGGTTCCGGGAATGTAATCGCCGCGCGCGATGACGACACATTATTCAAGACGCGTTAACAGGAGTTGATCGTGAAACCCGACCTCGAACTATATGATTATTGGCCCTACGAAAAACGGCCCAAGATCGAATGGCCGAACGGCGCGAAGGTCGCCTTTTGGGTCGCACCCAATATCGAGTTCTACGAGATCAACCCGCCGATCAATCCAAAGCGCAATCCGTGGCCGCGGCCGTTCCCGGACGTCAACCTCTACTCCAACCGTGATTACGGTAACCGCGTCGGCCACTGGCGCATGATGGAGGTGATGGACAAATACAACGTGCGCGGCTCGATCTCGCTGTCGGTCGCGTTGATCGAACACCACCCCGAGATCATCAAAGAATGCGTCGACCGGAATTGGGAGTTCTTCTCCCACGGCATCTACAACACGCGCTATTCCTACGAGATGAACGAGGCGCAGGAACGCGCCATCATGGAAGACAGCATCGAGACGGTGCAAAAGGCGACCGGCCAGCGCATCGTCGGCTGGCTGGCCCCGGCGCTGACCCATACCGAGCGCACCATGGACCTGTTGGCCGAATACCAGTTCCTCTACACCTGCGACCTGTTCCAGGACGACCAACCGCAGCCGGTGAACGTGAAATCGGGACGCTTGATCTCGATGCCGTACTCGCTCGAGATCAACGACATCATCGTCTACAACAGCTATCTCGCCACGCCACGCCGCTACGGGCAGATGATCAAGGATCAATTCGATCAACTGTACGAGGAAGGCAAGGAGTCGGGCACAGTGATGTGCATTCCGCTGCATGCCTACGCGGTCGGCCATCCGCACCGCATGGCGGCGTTCGAGGAAGCGCTCGACTACATCACCAGCAAGGAAGGCGTGTGGGTAACCACGGCGCGCGAGATCGCCGAGTATTACTTCGAGAACTATTACGATACGTGCGCGGCCGACATTGCCGCCCGGAAGGGAGGCTAAGGCCATGACCCTCCCGAAAGAATATCTCGAATATCCGATGCGCCGTTACGGCATGGATCAGGACATTTATGAATGGTCCATCCTGTTCAAACGGCCCAAGGCAAAGTGGCCCAACGGCGCGCGCGTCGCGCTGTGGATCACCACCGACCTCGAGTTCTTCCCGCTCGACCACCCGACCAAGCCGTTCAAGGCGCCGGGCGGCATGGTCACGCCTTATCCCGATCTGCGTCACTTCACGACGCGCGATTACGGCAACCGCGTCGGCATCCAACGCATCTGGAAAGTGCTCGACAAACATAAGATCAAGTCGTCGGTGGCGATGAACTCCAAGGTCGCCGAGCGCTATCCGTATTTGGTGAAAAAGATCAACGAACGCGGCGACGAAATAATCGCCATGGGCGTCGATCAGGGCAAACTGCACTACGGCGGCATGGACGACGCGGTCGAAGCGGCACAGGTGAAGGAAAGCGTCGAGACGTTGCGCAAATTGTCGGGCCAGCCGGTGGCAGGCTGGTTGAGCCCGGCGAAATCCGAAAGCTGGAAGACGCTCAAGCACGTCAAAGCCAATGGCATCGACTACGTCTGCGACTGGGTCGCCGACGACATGCCGTTCGAACTGAACGCGCCCGACGGCGCGGGCAAGCTGTGGGCGATGCCTCATTCAAGCGAGATCAGCGACCGCAAGATCATCATCGACAACAAGCACAGCGAGGATGAGTTCATCGAACAGATCAAGGATCAGTTCACTGGGCTTTACAAGGAATCGGCCAAGCACGGCGGGCGGATCATGTCGATTGCCTTGACGCCTTATGTGACCGGTCTCCATTACCGGATCAAATATCTCGATCAGGCGCTGGGCTGGCTGATGAAGCAGAAACACGTGTGGCCAGCGACAGGAGCCGAAATCCTGGCCGCCTTCAAAAGCCAATAACGCCGTTTTCGACCATCTCGAAAGCCGCCGGGACGATCCCGGCGGCTTTTGTTTTGACGTGAAACAGGTTGGCAAACCCCGAAAACGATTGGTATTTTTGCCGTCATGCATCTGTATTTCGTTGGCGATTCCTATGTGAACGGTTATGGCGACGACACCTGCGTCGGCTGGCCGGCGCGCGTCTGCGCCATGGCGGCTCAGCGCAACCTCGACGTCACCTGCTACAACTTGGGCTTCCGGGGCGCGACCACGGTCGACTTGCGCCGTTGGTGGAAGGACGAGGTTCAGCGCCGCGTCGGCGCGGAGAAGCATGCCGCCGTGGTGTTTTCCTTCGGCACCAACGACTGCGCGGTCGAAAGCGGACGGCGCAAAATCACTCGCGGTGAAACCGCCGGCAATGCGCGCGGGATCCTGGGGGACGCGGCGGCGCGATTTCCCGTGTTGATGGTCGGCCCGGCGGAATCGGTCGATCCCGAAAAGCACCCGGAACTCGGCGACACCAACGCCGACCTGAAGAACGTGTGTGAGAAACTGAAAATCCCCTATCTCGACATGCTCGACATCGGCAAGACCATGAACAACCCGCGCGCCAAATCGCGCGGGATCGACGGCTGGCATCCCAACACGGCCTGGTACGAGGAATTGGCGGTGATCGTCGATTCGTGGCCGGCGTGGCGTGCGGTGCTCGACAAATTGCGCGGTTAACGCACCGCGATCTCCAATAATTCGTGAAATTCGCCAAATGCACGTGGCCCCTAACGCCGTTGCCCGCGCGCGCGACTCGTGGTCTGGTCATGGCGTCATTTCACGTGCGGGGGAGCCTTAGCCATGGCGTCATTACTGAAGCGCATCAAGATCGTAACCGTGGCCGTACCGGACGTGGATGAGGTCGCGGCGATCTATCGCAAATGGATCGGCTACAAAGTCGTCGAACGCGGCAAGGTGTCTGCGGACCTCGCCGCGCTGTGGGCATCGCCGGCGATGAAAGGCCGGCCTTACGTCACCATGCAGCCCGCAAGCGGCGTCGATGTATTTGTGCGCGCGGTCGAGATCGACCGCGTCGGCAATTATCGGCCAATGACCTCCTGGGGTTGGGGTGCGATCGAGATCATCTGCCGCGACCCGCGGCCCTTGAGCCGCAAACTGGCGCAGAGCGATTTCATCGTCGTCGGCCGGCCGCGCTTCCTGAACGGTTATCCGACCATTTGCGCCATGCAGGTCCAAGGTCCCGGCGGCGAAATCCTCTATCTCACCGCCGACACCGGCCCGAAGTCGAAATCGATCCTGCCCGACCCCGGCGCCGAAGTCGGCCGCCCGTTCGTGATGGTGGTCGCCTCGGGCTCGAGCGAGCGCGCGGTCAAATGGTACGCCAAACATTTCAAGATGAAGAAAGCAGCGGTCAAAGGCGCAACCATCGACATCATTCAAAACGCGCAGGGCTTACCGCCGACGCACCCATTCCCGATGGGGTTCGTGCCCATGTCCGAGGCGGCGCACTTCGTCGAGTTCGACGGTTACCCGGCCGGCACCGGACCACGCCAACGCAACCACGGACAATTGCCGCCGGGTGTGGCGGTTGCCGGGTTCGAAATCACCGATCTTCGCGCGACAAAACTCAAATTCTTGAGCAAGCCGGCGAACCTGGAGGGCATCGGCTACGACGGCCGCCGCGTCGCCTGCACCGTCGGCCCGGGCGGTGAGCTGATCGAGTTGATCGAACTTGCGAACAAGTGAACCCGATGTTGACCCGCCGCACGTTCGTTGCATCTACGGCTGCGGCTGGGGCTACAGCTGCGGCAGCTGTCGGCGCACATGCCCAAGACACTGTCATGACGCCTTTACTTGAACGCGTGCGTATTGCGACAATCGGTGCACCCGATTTGGCTGCGGTGGAGCGCGACTACACGGCGTGGCTCGATCAGAAAGTCCGCGAACGCGGCACCGTCGACGCCGCAACGGCAGCCAGCTGGGGCGCACCGGCGTCCGCCGGGCGGCCCTACGTCTTGATGAGCACCGACGCTCACCCCGACGTTTACATTCGCGCGGTCGAGATCGACGCGGTCCCGGGATACAAAGCCCTCACCACGTGGGGCTGGAACGCCATCGAGATCATCATCGACGACATCGACGCGCTTTACAAAGAGCTTCAGAACTCACCGTTCCGTTTTATCGGCCAGCCGGCGTCGCTCGGCGTGCGCTATCCCACCATTCACGCCATGCAGGTCGTCGGCCCGGCCCAGGAAGTGCTTTATCTGACAACCGAACAAGGCGACCGCAGCAAATCGTCATTGCCGCTGCCGCGAGGACCAGTGGGCCGGCCGTTCATCATGGTGATGGCCAGCGGCGACGTCGCGGCATCGCGGGCGTGGTGGACTGAAACCTTCGCCATGAAACCGCAGGCCATCAACGAGAGCCTGAGCGGCCTTGCGCGCACCGCACAGAATGCCCCTGCAGATGCTATATATACGATCTCGCTCGTCTACCTGGAACAACACGGCAATATGATTCAACTCGACGGGTATCCGGCCGGAACCGAGCCGCGTCCGCACGCCGACGGACAGTTGCCACCCGGTGTCGCGATGACGAGCTTCGCGGTCGCCAACCTCGGCGCGATCAAGACCGAATTCGTCGCGCCGCCTGCGCACCTCCCGGGACTCGCTTACGGCGGACATCGCGCCGCCACGGCCATCGGGCCCGGTGGCACGCTGGTCGAATTGATCGAGTCGGCGTAACGCGCAACCACGGGAGGGATCGATGCGAACAACCGATCGCCGTACGGCCATTGCATTGGGAACGACAGCAATTGGCGTATCTGTCGGCGCGGCCGCCATTGGCGCCGGCGCATACGGACAATCCGAACCAGCGCCGCTGATCAATCGCATCCGCATGACGACCATCGGCGCCGCTGACATCGACGCGGTCGCGACCTGGTTCAGCCAATGGCTGGGCTATCGCATTACCGACGTCGGCAAGATCGGGGCCGAAGTCGCGGCCAGCTGGGGCGCACCCGGCATGGCCGGGCGGGGCTACGCCATTGTCGCGCCGCCGGCCTCCAAGGACGTCGGCATCCGCGTCGTGCAAATCGATGTGCCGGACGGCGCGAAAGCGAGCGGGACCTTCGGCTGGAGCGGCGTCGAGATCATTTGCGAAGACGTCCATAAGCTCTATGAGAAGTTCAAGGACGGTCCGGTGCACGTCATCCGGCCACCGTCCAGCCTCGGTGAACCGTTCGCCTCGATCCATGCCATGCAAGTGCAGGGGCCGGCCGACGTGGTCGTCGCCATCACGACGGAAACCGGAGACCGCGAGGCCTCGAACCTTCCAGTTCCGAAATCGGCGGTCGACCGCGTTTTCCTGGTCGGCGTCAACGGCACGGAAGCCGGTGTTTTGCGCAAGTTCTACATCGACACCTTCGCCATGCGGCCCGGCCCGGTGTTCGACAGTCCAAGCCCGCGTTTGGCCAAAGAATTGGGCTTACCAGAGTCGACCATCTTCGGCCTGACCCTGGTGCGCGCCGCGCAGAAGGGCAATACGGTGGAGCTGCATGGGCTGCCGCCTCCCGGCGGTCCGCGCAAGCAGACCGCAGGTCAACTGCCGCCCGGCGTGGCGATGGTCAGTTTTGGTGTCGGCGATCTCGATGCCCTGAAGCTCGACTTTCTCACGCCGCCGGCGAAACGGGCGAAAATGGGCTACGGCAATGCCCGCGCGGCAACGTTCGTCGGGCCGGCAGGCGAGCTGATCGAGTTGATCGAGGAAAAATAGCCGGGTGCAATGGCGGGATGTCATGCTTTCACGCCGATGTCATCGGGCGCGCCATTGTTCGATGCCATCGACCTATGGAAGACTTGAGCGGCCAAAGAAAGAAGGGGGAGCACAACATGACGAAGGGAAATAGTGGAGCCGCGCTCGGCCTCGCCGCCGGGGTGTTCGCCGCGATGTTGGGAGGTCAATTCGCCATGGCCGACGAGCTTGAAATCAAGCGCTGGAATCCGCCGGGACTCAGCGAACCGGCAGGATACTCGCAAGTCGTCACCGTCAAGGGTGACCACAAGGAAATATTGCTGGGCGGAAAGGCCGGGCTGCATCCGGACGGCAAAATTCCGCCGACCCTGGAAGAGCAAGTCAAACTTGCGTTCGAGAACATCAAGCTTGCGTTGGCCGCCGAAGGCGCGGAACCGGGCGACGTGGTCGAACTCCAGGTATATGTCGTCGACCTACCCAAGCTGGACCGGCAGAACAATGCGCTCTACCAAGGTATCCGCGATTTCTTTCCGGCCGGACATAAACCGGTGTCGATGGTGATCGGCGTTTCGGCGCTGGCGTTGCCGGACCTGATGTTCGAAATGAACGTGCGCGCCGCCGTTCCGCTCAAGTGACGTTGTCCAAACGAATTTCCGACAAGGGAGTGACCGACATGAGATTCCCCCTAACCTCGCGCCGCCTGTATGCCGCGGCGTTCGCATGCGCGGCCGTGATCGCGGCAAGCGCCTCCGCGCAAGAAACCGCCCCGCAAGCGGCGGTCGACCCGCTGCTGACGCGCATCAAAATCGCCACGGTTGGCGCGG
The DNA here is from genome assembly GCA_020446775.1 of Paracoccaceae bacterium. Classification (GTDB taxonomy): domain Bacteria; phylum Pseudomonadota; class Alphaproteobacteria; order Rhodospirillales; family Rhodospirillaceae; genus VGEM01. The sequence continues at coordinate 1,510 of JAGREB010000209.1, read as the reverse complement.
CCGACGTCGCCGCCACCGAGGCGCTTTACGAAAAGTGGCTCGACTTCAAGACCTTCGAACGCGGCACGGTTTCCGAAGCCATGGCGAAAAGCTGGGGCACACCCAACACCGCCGGCAAGGCCTTCGTGACCATGCGCGGTCAGGGCACACCGGACGTGTACTTGCGTGTGGTCGCCGTCGATCCGGTACCGGGTTATAAGGCAATGACCACCTTCGGCTGGAACTCGATCGAGACCTTGGTCGAGGATCCCGACGCGGTTTACGCCAAACTTAAAGATTCACCGTTCCGCCACGTCGGCGGGCCGGCCAACTTGAGCGGCGGCACCTCGCCGATCCGCGCCGTGCAGTTCAAGGGATTGGCCGAGGAAATCTTTTACTTCACCGCCGATACCTCGCCCATCGACAAGGCGGTGCTGCCGCGCGCCAAGGCGTTCATCGACCGGCCGTTCATTATGGTGTTGGCAGGACCAGATGCCGACGCGGTCTCGAAGTTCTACACCGAGAAATTCCTGATGAAGGGCTACCCGCCCCGGCCCGTGGCGATCGGCATCATCGCCGAAGCGCAAGGACTGCCCGCCGATCACGAATTTCCGCTTGGCCTCGCCCGCGCCGCCGAGCCCGGCAACAACATCGAGATCGACGGTTATCCGCCGAGCGCCACGGTGCGCCCGCGCGCGGACGGCCAATTGCCGCCGGGCGTGGCAATGGCATCGTTCAACGTCAACAGTCTCGACGGTCTCGACATCGACTTCATTGCGCCGCCGGCCAATCTTTATGGCGGCAAGCGTGCGGCGACATTCGTCGGCCCGGCCGGAGAGTTGACCGAGCTGATCGAAGATCCGCGTCCATAGGTCCGCCATGAACGCATCCGGCCAGGAGTCGCTGATTCTCCGCCACGACGAGGCGGGCGTGCGCACCATCACGATGAACCGTGGCGGTGCGCGCAACGCCCTGTCACGGCCCTTGCTCGACGCGCTGCTGTCGGAATTCGAGGAAACCGCGAAAGCGGCCGACATCAAAGTCGTCATCTTGGCCGGCGCCGGACCGGCGTTTTGCGCCGGACACGATTTGAAGGAACTTCGCGCGAATACCGATCCGGCGTGGACACTCTCGACCTTCGAGGCGTGCGCCCGGGTCATGATCGCAATGACTCAAATGCCGCAGCCGGTGATCGCCCGCGTCCATGGGATCGCCACCGCCGCCGGTTGCCAATTGGTCGCCACGGTCGACCTTGCGGTGGCGGCGAATACGGCCACCTTCGCCACACCGGGCGTCAATATCGGCTTGTTCTGCTCGACACCGATGGTGGCGCTGACGCGCAACGTCGGCCGCAAGAAAGCGATGGAGATGCTGTTGACCGGCCGGCCGATCACCGCCGACGAGGCCGAGCGCAGCGGCCTCATCAATCGCGCCGTGGCTCCGGGTGAACTCGATGCCGCCGTCACCGACTTGGCGCAGTCCATCTGCGCCAAATCGCCCAAGGTGCTCGCGGTCGGCAAGCGCGCGTTTT
>JAGREB010000208.1 GCA_020446775.1 Paracoccaceae bacterium | reverse complement strand
TGTTCATGTTGGCGATGTTGTTCGAAATCACCTCGACGTTGGTCTGCATGGCGAGCATGCCCGTCCCGGCGATATTGAGAGCACGGATACTCATGGCCTTGTTTCCTTCTTCTCCGAACCTTGTCTCAACTGGTTATCGAATGAGCACTTATGCGCTGACTGTGCGGGTAAACACTTCGTTCGCTTTTTTCTTGCGTTCGTCTTCTTGGGTGATCATGCGCGCGTTGTCTTGATATGCGCGGTTCAGCGCGATCAGTCGCGTCATTTCGATCACCGGATTGACGTTGGAATTCTCCAGCACACCCTGGCCGACTTTCGGGTTGTCGAGGTCGATCGGTTGCTGGCCGTCCGCGCGAAAGCCGGTACCGTCGACCTGCTTGAGCTCGCGTTCGTTATCGAACCTCACGACGCGCAGCGTGCCGAACGTGCGGCCGCCCCGTTCGGCGATGGTTCCGTCGCCTTGGACAAGAACTTCACGCGCATCGGGCGGAATGGAAATCGGCGAGTTATTCGTATTGAGGACGCGGCGGCCTTCCATGGTGACCAGGAAACCGTCGGAATCGACCGAGAACGCGCCCGCGCGCGTATAGTTGAGATTGTCCGCGCTGTTGAGGGCAAGGCCGTCGGCGCCGATTGCAACGCCGTTGGCGTCGATCGTGACGGGACCGCGTCCGGTGGCGCTGGTCGCTTCGGTGACGAAGTAGCCTTCGCCTTGAATCGAGAGGTCGAACGTATTCCCGGTAAAGAAGAACGTGCCCTGCGCAAGATTACGGACCAGGCCGAAGTCGTGCACGAACGCGACCTTGTCCTTGAAGGCGCGCTCGTCCTGGTCGACCTTGACGACATATTGCGAGAACAACGTGTCGCTTCCCTTGAAGCCGACCGTGTTCGCGTTCGCGAGGTTGTTTGCGACAACCTCGAGCTGATTCCAAAGCGCCTGTTGGCGCGAAAGCGCGATGTAAGTTGTGTTATCCATGGCCTTTCCTCCGCGCGATTTGTTTTGTGCGCGTGATCGGTCCATGTCTTGCAAGCCGCGTGCCAACCGCGTGTTGTCTTATTTTTCAGTGAGTTAGTGGCCCGCAAAGCAAGTTCCAGGCACGGCAGGAGTCGGATTTTGCCCCCTCGATCCGGCAAACTTTGCCGGATCGGGGTCTGTCATGGTCAATTTCGGTGCCGGAAATGTTCACCGTCAAAAGATCGGCGTAATTCAATATATTATTAACACACCAACCTTAGCTTCGTTCGACAGTGGGGTGAGGTTGTCCGCGCGCAGCTTGTGACGGTGCGTCGACGACTATATCTCGATACCACGCGTAGCTGGCAAAAGGTCCCGGGTTATGGCGCAGGAACCGGAAGAAGACTTCGACGGCGAGATCGAACCGGAATTCGAAGGTGGCGGTGGCGAAGGCGGTGGCCGCAAAAAGCTGCTGCTCTTCATCGTCGCTCCGTTGGCGTTGGTGATCCTCGGCGCTGCCGGGGCTTACTTCTCGGGTTTGGCCGATCCGCTGATCGCGATGATTACCGGCGGCGATCACGAAGAAGAAATGATGATGGAGGGCGAAGGCGAGGGCGCGATGCCGTCCGAAGCGCCCACAGCTGCGGCGTCGACCAGCACCGTGTTCTACGACATGCCTGAAATGCTCGTGAACTTAAATACGCCCGGGCGTCAGCGCAGCTTCCTCAAGATGCGAGTCAGCCTGGAGCTCGCCAGCGAGCAAGACATTACTCGGATCGATTTGGTGCTGCCGCGTATCGTCGACAACTTCCAGGTTTACCTGCGGGAACTTCGCCTGGAAGATCTCCAAGGTGCCGCGGGAATGTACCGGTTGCGTGAAGAACTGTTGAGCCGCGTGAATGCGGCCGTGCGGCCGGCGCAGGTTCGCGACGTGCTGTTCAAGGAAATGATCGTTCAATAAGGTAACGCCGCCCGATAGGGCCGCGGCCGACGGATGTGCGCGAAAAGGTTTAGCTGATGTCGCCTCCAAGTGATGTGACCGACAAGGACTGGGAAGCCGCCATGGCCGACGCGGACGCAGACGGCGGTGACGCGGCCGCGAAAGGTGGAGACAACGAAGCCGATGCGATGGCCGCCGAATGGGAGGCTATGCTCGGCGGTGCCGACGAAGACGTCGGCGGCATGGGTGGCGGCGGTGGCCGCGATTCGACCCGCGTCCTGAACCAAGACGAGATCGACAGCCTTCTCGGCTTCGATGAAGCCGGCGACGAAGGCGAGCAACGTTCGGGGATCCAAGCGATCCTCAATTCGGCGTTGGTGTCTTACGAACGCTTGCCGATGCTGGAAGTCGTGTTCGACCGCCTGGTCCGCATGATGACCACGAGCTTGCGCAACTTTACATCCGACAACGTCGAAGTTTCGCTCGACGACATTCTGTCCCAGCGCTTCGGCGACTATCTGAACTCGATCCCGCTGCCCGCCATGTTGACGGTGTTCAAGGCGGAGGAATGGGATAACTACGGCCTTATGACCGTGGATTCGTCGATGATTTATTCGATCGTCGACGTGTTGCTGGGCGGCCGCCGCGGAACGGCGGCGATGCGCGTCGAAGGCCGGCCGTACACGACCATCGAACGCACGCTTGTCGAGCGCATGATCCACGTCGTTCTGGCGGACCTGTCGGCGGCCTTCGATCCGTTGTCGCCGGTCACGTTCCGTTTCGACCGTCTCGAAACGAACCCGCGCTTTGCCACCATTTCGCAGCCCTCGAACGCGTGTGTCGTGGCGCGCTTGCGCATCGATATGGAAGACCGCGGCGGACGGCTCGAAATCCTGATTCCGTTCGCGACGCTCGAACCCGTGCGCGAATTGCTTCTGCAAATGTTCATGGGCGAAAAATTCGGCC
>JAGREB010000207.1 GCA_020446775.1 Paracoccaceae bacterium | reverse complement strand
TTGTTTCAGGGTCCATCCCCCGGCACTCTCCGCGCTATGACTTTCGAGCGCAACCCGTGCGTCTATATCCTTGCGAGCCAGCCGCGCGGGACGCTCTACATCGGCGTCACCAACGACCTCGTTCGTCGCGTCTATGAACACAAACAAGGAGCCGTCCCAGGTTTTACCAAAAGCTACAACGTCAAACGGCTGGTCTATTTCGAATCATACGACGATCCGAAAACTGCCATTCAGCGCGAAAAGACAATGAAGTTTTGGAAGCGGCAGTGGAAGATCAACGCGATCGAGAAGGATAATCCTGATTGGCGCGATTTGTACGACGAGATTGTTTCGGGCTGAAAAATCGAAAACCTGGGTCCTGGGAACAAGTCCCAGGACGACACTGTAGTTTTTGTCGTCACTCTGGGGCCCTCGGGTCGCGCATAGCGCGCGCCCGAGGACAGGCCCGTCCTCAGGGTCCGGAGAATTGAGTCCCAGGACGACCGTCTAATTAGGGTAATTCGCGGCCTTCGCGCCGGCCGGATCGAATAGCGGGCGCAACGTCTTCACCGACTCCGGCACCGACTTGGCCATCCGCGCCCACACAGCCTCGACCGCGAGTGCGCGGTACTTGGCGGCGGCTTCGGGCGAAAGCTCAAACCCGTGCATGCCCTGGCGCTGCAACTCGGCCCATTCGGTTTCCGCGTAGCCGAGAAACCGCGCGCGGGAATCGATCTCGAACTGCACCGCCTGCGCGTCGATGATGCGCCGCGCTTCGGGGCTCAGCCGGTTCCAGGCGTCGAGATTGATCTGCATGGTCATGGCGTATTGCAGCACGCCGGGATTGATGCGCGCGTGGACGAATTTCTGGAAGCCTTCGGTCTCCATGGCCGTCGCGCTCCACGCCATGCCGTCGACGGTGCCGCGCTCAAGCGCGGTGTAGACGTCGCTCGACGGAATATCGACCGGGATCGTGTCCATGGCGTCGAGGAACGCGCGGTAGGTCGGCGTGGTGCGGATGCGCAGGCCTTCGACTTTGGGCAAGCCGTCGGCGCGCAATTCGGGATCGCCGCGCAGGAAGATGTGCAAGCCGGGACCGGTCTGGTGCCAGCCGAGAAAGTGGGCGTTGAGTTTTTCGTTCCAGATGCGCTCGATCTCGGTGAAGGCGCCGTTGGCGCGCAGTTCCATCGGCGTCAGCGCCGAGCCCAGAAACGCATCGGCCTCGGGGGCAAGTCCGATCGTATAGGTGGCCGCGCCGAAATACATGTCGACCACGCCGCGCTTGAGCGCATAAGCCATCTGGCGCTGGGGGATCACCTCGGGCCCGCCGATGTGGCGGACATGCACGACGCCCTGACCGGCTTGGTTGATCGCATCGGCCAGCAGCAGCGCGTCCTTGGTGAAGTCGATGTTGTTCGACCACGCGGTGACCAGGGTCAGTTCCTGCTCGGCCGCACGCGCCGGATTCGCCAATCCGGCACCCAGAAAAGCTGCGATCAGAACGGCGGTTTTACGGAGTGCATCCATCTGGGAATTATCGGTTTTCGCCCTCCGGACGTCAAAGGCAGCCCCACCCGATCATCTGTGGCGACCCCCGCCCTGCCCCGGCTAAACTGGCGGCTATCGTATGCGGGAGAACGGCATGAACGACATGTACAAGGAAACCAGCTTTGGCGCGGTTTCGGTGGGATTCGGCGAGCGCCCGGCCGTGGTGGTCGTGGACTTTCAAAAGGGGTTCACCGACCCTCGCTTCGAGCTGGGCAAAAGCCCTTACGTGCACAAAGCGGTCGAGCGGACGCAAAAACTGCTCAAAGCCGCGCGCGCCAACAACGTACCGGTGGCCAGCTGCCGGGTCGGCTGGGGCTCGGAAAAGGACATCGGGTACTGGAAGATCGGCTGCCTGCATAAAGGCTGGAACTACGGCGATCCGACCACCGAGATGGACGAGCGTGTCTACGACCCGGCCTACGATTTCAATTTCTGGAAAAACGCGCCGAGCATTTTTTTCGGCACGCCGTTGATGAGTTTTCTGGTCAAGCAGTGCGTCGATACCGTGATCGTCGCCGGCTGCAACACCTCGGGATGCGTGCGGGCGTCGATTGTCGATGCGTTTTCCTATGGCTTTCGCGTGATCGCCGCCGAGGATTGTTGCGGCGACGTCGAGATGGGACCGCACAACGCCAACCTGACCGATTGCGGGCGGCGCTATTGCGACGTGATGAATTCGTCGGAGGTGATTGCCTATTTCAACCGGCTTGGGGCCGGTTCGGCGGCGGCGTGACCGTCACGCCGGCGATCACGATGGGCAAATTGTTGGACGCGCGGACGATATCGCGCTCGGATTGGACAAAAGGATAATCGAACATGAATGACGCACGCAGCGCGAGCGACGCGACCACGGGAATTTCCGGCACGACGTATGATTTGATTGTGGTGGGCGGCGGTACGGCCGGCATGACGGCGGCGGCAATCGCCGGCCGGAAAAACGCCAACGTGCTGATCATCGATGCGGCCGACCGGTTGGGCGGAACGTTATGGCTTTCGACCGGCCAGGTCAGCGCCGCAGGCACCAAGCTGCAAAAGTCGCGCGGCATCAATGACACGCCCGAAGCGCATTTCGAGGATATCATGCGCATCTCGCGCGGCACCGCCGACGCGGACATCGTCAAACTCGCGGTCGATAACGCAGCGCCGACGTTCGATTGGTTGTGCGATTCAGGTTTTCAGCCGATCGAAGGCCATCCGGTGATGGGCCAGGGTCACGAGTACTACAGCGAGCGGCGTTATTACTGGGGTAAGGACAACGGCGTCACGATTTATGAGACGCTCAACAAGATGCTCTCGCCGGAAATCGCGCGTGGCGTCGTGAAAGTCCTGTACAACACGCGCGCGCAATCGCTGATCCAACACTCCGACGGACGTGTCACGGGCGTCGTCGCGCGCGACGCGTCGGGGCAAACGCATCGCTATCATGGCAAAGCGGTGCTTTTGACCACGGGCGGCTATGCGTCGAACGGCGAGATGTTCAAGAAATTCACCGGGCGCACGCAGCATGGCCGCATGGCTTATCACGCGTCCCAGGGCGACGGCCTGACGATGGCGCAGGCGGCGGGCGCCGGCCTGCAAGGACAGGACAAATATATTTCCGGCCTGGGCGCAATCATGGTCGACGACGACGTGCCCAGCACGGCCATCGGGCGGTTCTGCCATTGGCCCGAACAGCGCCAGCCCTGGGAAGTTTATGTCAACGCCAACGCCGAACGCTGGATCGCCGAAGACAATCCCAGCGTCGATGCGCGCGAACATGAGCTGTTGAAGCAACCCGAATTGCGCTGGTGGATCATTCTCGACGACGCCATCCTGCGCGAATCCCCGGTGCCGATTACCGGCTGGGATCGCGAGCGCTATCTAGCCGCGTTCGATGTTCAAAACCTTTTTTACAAGGCCGACACGATCGAGGCTTTGGCGAAAGCCACCGGCCTCGATCCGAAGGCGCTCGCCGCGACCATCGCCGACTACAACGCGGGCCAGAAGAGCGGCAAGGACAAGATGGGCCGCAAGCACATGCCAAAGCCAATCGCCAAGGCGCCGTTTTATGCGATCCGGCACCAGGGATTCTCGGTCAGTTCGACCGTCGGCGTGACGATCAACACCAACCTGCAGGTCACGCGTCAGGACGGATCGGTGATCCCCGGCCTCTACGCGGCCGGCGAGGTGATCGGCTCGGGCCTGCTGATGGGCAAGTCGTTCTGCGGCGGCATGCTGGTAATGCCGGCGATCACCTTCGGCAAGATGATCGGCGAGCGCGTGCGCCAGTTAGCGTAGCGGTTCAGGCCGCAGATGGAGTCGGCTCGTCCTTGTGGCGGCTGAGAAGAAGCAGAATGCCGACCGGGATCGCCAGCAGCGCGCTCAAGAAAAACGGCGCGCCGGGGTAGAAGCCCGCGTAGATGAATCCCGCCATGGCCGGGCCTAAAACACGGCCGAGGCTGCCCGCCGCTTGATAGATGCCGAGGACCGCCCCGCGCTCGTAGTCGGCGGCTTCTTTCGACACCAAGCTCGACATCGATGGATTGAAGCAGCCATTACCGAGCGACAACAGGGTCATGGCGCCGATCATGGACCAGAATGCGTCGACGGTAGACAGCCAGAAAAAACCGACCAGGTAGGCGAACACGGTGAAGCCGACCATGGCGCGTTCGCCGAAGCGTTTGGTCAGCGGACCGATCAACCCGCCTTGGACCATGGCGTTGAGCAACCCGATATAGCAAAACAATAGGCCGATATCGGTGGGACCCAGGTTCAGTATGTCGAGCCCCCACATCGAGAACACGCCTTCCATCAGCGACCAAATCACCATGGCGACGAGGCCGATGGCGCACAGCGCGGCAAGGACGCGGCGCGACACCGCGACCTTGAACTGCGCGGCGAAACTCTTGCGGGGTTGCTGGGCTGCCGCACGCCGCAATTCGGGGCTTAACGATTCCGGCAACACGAAGATCACGCCGGTCAGCGCAACACCGGTCAACACCGCGGCGGCAATCGACGGAAGCACGAAATTGGCGGTCGCAACGTCATCGCCCGACAACAAACCGCCCAAGGCCGGACCGAAAACGAAGCCCATGCTAAACGACGCGCCGAGCATGCCCATGCTCTTGGCGCGATTCTCGGGCGTCGTCACATCGGTGACGTAGGCGAAGGCCGTCGCAAGGTTCCCGGCCACGGCGCCGCCCAGAACGCGCGACAACACCAGCATCCAGATTGAGTCGGCCATCGCCATGATGATGTACGACACGATGGCGATGCTGAGGGACCACATCAGGATCGGCCGCCGGCCGTATTTGTCCGACAACCGCCCGAGGATCGGCGACGTGATCAGCTGCATCAGGGAATAAAGGCCGACGACGATGCTGGCCATTTCCGGACCGGAGCCAAGGCGCAACGCGAACAACGGCAGGATCGGAATAATGATCCCGAATCCGAGCAGGTTAACGAAAACGATCAGGAACAACGTGGCCATGGGTTTCATGCGGAATACCTAAGGATTTCGACCGGAGGTAGGTGCAAACGCGCTTGTGAGATAAGGCGAGGCTGGACCACAAGCAAGGAAAATCATACAGATATGTATGAGAAAAAATGTTGGCGTTAGAGGCGATTACCCAAGAATTGCCGTTGGTTGTCTGATTGTTGTCTTGACCATATTTCACATTGGGACATACGTGTTTGTCCGAAAACAAACAAATCCGATTGATGCCGAAAGGATCGCCGCGTGAACCAGATGGCCCCCGTCCAGGTCCGAGAGCGTAACCCGAAGCCGCGCAGCCCGCGAATCGCGCAGCGCCGCGAACGCATGCGGACCAGCGTGCTGAGAACGGCAGCGCGAATCTTTCTCGAGCGCGGTATCAGCGGCGTTAGCGTCGAGGATATCCTCGCGCAGGCCGACTTGGCACGCAGCACGTTTTACAGCTTCTTCACCAGCAAGCGCGATCTGCTCAAGCACATCTTCGAACCGGTGTTTCAAACCGGCGCGGTGCACATGCGGGGATTGTCGGGCTTGACGCCGGCGCAGCAGGTGTACGGGATCATCGACATGTTTCCGATGCTGTGGGAACAATTCGGCGACGCTTTGCTGCTGAGAATTCCCAACAACGAATTCGAATTGATCGAGAAAGCGCACAATGCCTACGTCGGCGCGCTGCACGACCGGTTGGTCGAAGTCGAGCGTGCGGGAATCTTGCGCAATACCAGCGCCACCTATACTCAGCGCCTGATCGCGCGTTCGGCGATCGATATCGTGCGCGTCTACCGGCTGGATCCGAATTTCAAGCAACTCTATCGCTCGACCATGGAAGGCATGCTTCTGGTCGATAGCGCCCACCGGATCGGCGCCGCGTAACTCCCCAAACCCGCTCGTGATGCTTGCCCGCAACGGTGAAAGCGGGCAAAACCGGTTGGATGATCGCCTCTGGGGCCGATCGCATTTACCGTAGATTCGAGGTTTGAGAGATGCCGGTCGCGCGGATTAACAATCACAATATGTATTACGAGGTTCACGGCACGTCGGGTTCCCCGGTCTTGCTGATGGGCGGCTGGGGCACGTTCTGCCACGGCGAGGAACGTCACCTGCCGCGCGGGCTAACCGACAAGCACCGTGTCGTGATCATCGACTATCGCGGCATCGGCGAAAGCGACGACGAACTCGACAAAGCGCCGTCCATCGACATGTACGCCGACGATGCGATCCAATTGCTCGAACACCTCGGCTTTACCGGCGTTCACCTGATCGGCTTAGTCGGCATGGGCGCGTGCATCAGTCAGGTGATCGCCATCAGGCGGCCCGACCTGGTGCGCTCGATGATGAACATGGGCGCGTGGTGCGACGCCACCGACCCGTTCTTCCACGAGCAGATCGACATTTTCCGTACCGTGCATCGCGACGCGGGCTGGCCGACGTTTCAACGCTTGGTTTGCGTGATGAGTTTCCGGCCCGATTTTTACAACGCAAACAAAGATCGCCTGCTGGGCCCGACCGGCCCCTGGCGCGAGCTGAATGGGCATTTCAAAGCCCACGACCGCTTCATTACCGCGTGCCTTGCGCACAACGTCACCAAGGACCTGTCCAAGATCAAATGCCCGTCGCTGATCGTGCATAGTCATCTCGACATCGTCACCGGGCCGCGCATGACCAAGCCGATCGAGCACGGCATCCCCGGCGCCACCGGCATCGATTTACCGGAATTCGCCCACGTCGTCGCCGGCAAGGAACAAAAGATCGAGTTCGCGAAAATCGTGCACGACTGGCTCGACAGCAAATAGCTTTATCGTGCGCCAGATGAAGGAGTGCGGCCGTGAGCGATCCCATCACTCCCCGCGCGCAGATCGGCGTCGAGCGCCGCCGGCAGATGCAAATCCGCGGCGCGCTGATGGCGGGATTGAAGGCCGAACGGCCCGACCCTGCGTTCTTGGCAGTGTGTAGCGCCTATCTTGTCGTGTCGCTGACCCGGCTCGATTTCCAGGATATGGAGATTCTGGTCCGCCTGAGAGACCGCGTACCGACATCTGAAACCGACGCGCACAACGGCTTGACCACGCTCGACGAACGCCAGGCTAAGGCACGCGCCGCGACGGCCGCGTTCGCGCGCGAGGTCGAGCGGTACCGCACCGGCCAATCCGACGCGGCGGCGTTCGTTACGGATGTGCGCGCCTTCGCGGATTTGATCCAAGGCATGATGGCGCCGCGCCGCAATCCCTATGAGCGCTATACGAACGAGTTGTTCACGGACGATGACTGGGCCGCGATTGCCGACGCGACACCCGAAGCCGTCGCCGAGGAAAAGCGATTGTTCGCGGAGGTCAAGTCATTGGCGACGCCGGAGGCCGACCCCGAGACGATGCCGACGCTGCACGGCGGTCCGCCGCGTTAAGCCGGTTCGCGCGGCGCGCGCCCCGTCGTCAGCGGCCACATCCGCCGCAAGACCGAATCCTTCTTCACGAACTCATGCCACAGCGCCGCGACGACGTGTAGCGACAGCAGCACGGCGCCGGCGTCGATACAGAAATGATGGATGCCGGAATACAGCGAGAAGCCGAACGGATCGTCGACGGGCCGCTTCGGCACGAGATTGGGCAAACCGTCGATCCACAGGAAATAGGTCGGCGCTTCGCCATAAGCCGACAGCGACGCCCATCCTGAAAGCGGCAGGACGAACAACAGCGCGTACAGGAACACGTGGTTCAACCTGGCCAGCCAGCGCTGATAGGCCGCGAGTCCGGCGGGCAGGTTCGGCGAGGGATTGTGCAGCCGCCAGCCGAGCCTGAACGTCACCGCGATCAGTATGATCAGGCCGAGGCTTTGGTGCACGCGCGACAGCCACATGTGAACCATCGCAAAGTTGTCGTTTTCATACTCGAGGGCGTAAGTCGCGCCCATGACATAGCCGACCGGAACCATCACAAGGATCGCGAACGCAATGATCCAATGGAAGGATTTCGATAGCCAGCCCCACCTATCTTCCGTGTTCCGCAGCATCGGCCCCCTCCTATGCGGCGCGATGTTATCGCCGCCCTGTCAGGACTATTGATCGATTTTGAACAGCACGAGGCGATGACCGTCGAAATCTGTCACAGCGACGTCGGTACGTGTCTGCCCGCTTGGGGCCGTTAAGGCCACCGGCGCATCGACCGCAAGTCCGAGCATCTTGACCTTGACCAGGATCGGGGCCAAATCGCCTTTCACTTCGATGATCGTTGCACCTTCGTAGGGACGGCGGGTTGGCGGCAACGAAACGCCTTTGACTTCTGTCAACGCCAATACACGCTGTTGCGACGCGGTGCTGAGAAACATGAACCGCAGTTTCGCCTCCGGCGGCAAATCGTAGATTGCGTAGGAGTAGGATCCGGGCGGTGAATCGATGATCGCATGGGCCGTAAATCCGAGCACGTCGCGATAGAGTGTCAACGCTCGGTCGAGGTCGGTCACCAAAAGATTCGGGCGATGAAGATATGCGTCGACGTTCAGCGGTTGCGGCGTATCGGCGGCGTGCGCGGCTAGACACGGCGTTAGCGCAACGAACGCTATGATCGCCGCCGCGCGTGCCCATGACCCCTGCGGAGCCATGGTCAACGGCCGGTCACGTAGGTCGACGCGACGCGGCGCGCGATAATGTTCAGCGCCTTTTCGTCGTAGCGGCGAAAGACCTTGTACTTTTCGTGGTCGATCTTCGTGCCGACGGCCGTTGACGGCGCGCCGGCGTCGAGTGCGGCCTTCACGTCGGCAAACAGCATTTCCCAGAACCGGCGCTGTTCGGTGACCACGGAAATCGGACCGACGCCCGGCAATAACTGCGGCCGCCCGTTGGGCCCGCGCGTCGCGCTGATGAACGATCCGGCGATACGGGTCACCCCTTCGCGCGCCGCCATGTCTTCGACCCGCTTCATGAAATTGACGATGTTCCAGGTATGGGTATCGGCCAAGGTCATGTTCCACGGCAGCGACGCGCCGGGCGGGATCACCACGTTGACGATAAACGCCACGTCGCCGGGACGCGGCACGGCGACGATGGCGCAGGTGTCGTTCGCCGGCCCGAAATAGTACAGGTCCATGCTGCGCCCGCCGAGTTTGACGCTATAGACGTCGGTAAACGTAATGTCGGGCGGCACGACTTCCGGAAACGGTGTCCGGCTAAGGTTGAGTGCGCACTCTTGGTGCGCCACGACCTTCGCGCCGCGGTTGGTGAACAATTTGGCGCCACCGGCACGGTCGCGATGAGATTGCGAGTAGACCACGTATTTCACGGGCTTGTCGGTCAACTTCGCAATCGACTCGTCGATCAGCTTTGCATTTGCCTCGCCCATTGGATCGACCAGGATGACGCCTTCGCCGGTCACCATGAACATGGTGCGGTAGGCGCCGGACCGGAACGAATAAACGCCGTCGCCGATTTCTTCCGCACCGGGCGGGCCGAAAATGTCGGAGCCGAACGGCAGCGTTTGCGCCAGCGCGGCCGTCACGGCTTGGAGCGCCAGCAACGCCGCGGCGAACGATCCGATGCAAATCTTGAATGCGTTGGTCATGACACCCTCACCGTCCGCCGGCGTAATAAGACCCGAGCCGGCGCACCAGCAGCCACATCTCATCGCGGTTGTAGCCATGCGTATCGGCAAAGCGGTCGAGATCGAGTTGATCGGGGATGACCTCGGAATAGGTTCCCTTGGCCCATTCGTCGCCGACCGCCGTCAGGAGCTCGTCCCAAAACCGGCGCTTGTCGGCGATGGCGCTGGCCGGCCCGAGCGCTGGCGCGGCCGCTGGTTTGCCATCGGGGCCCCGGATCACCGACAAATGGCCGCCGGTGATCTGAGTCACGCCATCGCGCTTCGCAAGCGCGTCGACCGCATCGAAGAACGGCACGAAGTTGTATATGTGGTCGTCGGGCAACAGCGCGTTCCACGGCATCGAATATCCGAACGGCGGATTCAAGACATCGACCAGATACAGGATGTTCGCGGGTTTGGGCTGAATGACGATCAGGCAATCGCTATGGCTTGGCCCAAAGTAGTGCAAATCCCACTCCTGATCGCCGAGCTTGATTTGGAAGTCGTCGGCGAAGGTAACGTCGGGCGGCAACACGTCCGGATGCGGTGTCTCGGAAATATTCTTGGCACACAAATCCTGGGCGACGATGGTCGCGCCTTGGTCCTTGAAGACCCGCGCGCCGGCGGCATGGTCCCAATGCGAATGGGAATAGACGACGTATTTCACCGGCGCGGCGGTCAGCTTGTCGATCTCGGAATCAAGCGCGCGGGCCGCTTCGTCGCTCAGCGGATCGGCGACGATGACGCCTTCGCCGGTGACCGCGAACATGGTGCGATACGGGCCCCACCGATACGAATACAAATCCTTGCCAATCGGTTCGACCGACGTAGGCGCGATACCCGGCGGTGTACGCGGCGGTGCCGCGAGCGCGAGGTCATAACTGCCGAGACTTAAGGCAAATATTGCTAGAAAAAAGATGGCCGCGCGCAGCGTTGCCGAGCCCCAATTCGTCCCCATGCGTCCCCTCCCCGAAGGGTTATGATCACAGTGATGTTACCGTCGGCCACGGCGGTACTCAATGCGCCGGTGCGCGGTTGCGCTTGCTGGGGGCGCGCGCATTCGTGATATGATTTCGCACTTACCGGGGAGGTTCAGATGCGCGTCTCGTCAAATCTGCGACACTTGAGGGCTTTGTGCGGCATTGCCGCCACCGCGGCGATCACCGCCGTATTGTTGCCGAGCTACTCCGCATTCGCCCAGGGCCGTGGCGCACCGCCGCCGATGGGACACGCACATCAAATGGACGCGGAGAGCCTGCGCATCCTGCGCGAGCGCGTGCCGAGTTACGCCCTGATGACCGACGATCAGATCAACGAGAACATGGGTATGATGCCGCCCGATTGGACTTGGTACGGCAGCGCCGACGGCGTCAGCGACGATGTTGGCGTGCTGGTCGTCGCGCACGGTTCGGGCACCAGCGGCGACAAGGTCTTGCAAGACGGCGTCATGCCGATCGCGAAGACGCACCCGACGGCGATCGGCTACGGCATGGCGATGATGGGATCGTTCCACATTCAGGACGCCATCGATCAATTGACCGCCGCGGGCGCCAAGACCATCGTGGTCGTGCCGGCGGTGGTGACGGAGCAATCCTCGATCTACCGCCAATGGTCGTACATCTTCGATTTGAACAACGATGCGGCCTACCTGAACGTGCCGCGCGTTAAAACCGACGCCAAGATCATTTTGGCGCCAGCCATGGATGAGCATCCGCTCGTCACCGAAATCCTGTTTGACCACGCCAAGGAAGTCAGCACCGATCCGTCGAAGGAAGTCGTCATCATTCTCGGCCATGGCCCGACGTTCGAGGAAGAGAACGCCGTCGAACTCAAGCACATCGCGACCCATGCCGGACGCCTTAAAGAGATGGGCGGATTCGCCGATGTCAAAGGCATCACGCTACAAGACGATGCGCCGGAGGAAATGCGTGCCGCCAACGTCGCGACCGTGCGCAAATGGGTCGAAGATGCCGATAAAGCCGGGCTTACACCGATTATCGTCGGCTACCTGATTTCGACGCGGGGCATTCAATATAAGATCAATAACGATTTGGCCGGGCTCGATTACAAGTTCCAGACCAAAGGTCTGAGCGCGCACGGCAACTTCACCAAGTGGATTCGCGCCACGGTGGACGAACAACTCGCCGGCATGTAGCTGCGAGAGGCGTTGAAAGCCGGTACGGGGCGTTAAGCGGCCGGGCGCTGGCCCGGCGCGTCTTTCCGGCGGCGCATCACCTTCAAGCCGGCGAGGCCGAACAAGAACAGTGCGGTCGCGCCGGGTTCCGGCACGTCGTTCATATAGATCGCGAGGCGGGCGACGGCATAGTCGCTGACGGCGTCGTTGTAAGCCTTGAAGATGATCCGCGAAACCGCGTAACCGCCGAGCTGCGTCGAGTAGTACCCGCCGAGGTTATCGTTGGACAGGAACATCGAAAACGTCGCGCCGTTGTCCAGGCTGATCAACGCTTTCTCGATTTCGGTGTTGTTGTTGAACAGGTCGAGCAGTTCGATATTGACCAGATGAATCGGGCGGCTGAACGTGACGTGGATTTGTTCGGTGCCGCCTTCGGTGATTTCGTCGTCGCCGATGCCGATGCCGTCGCCGCCACAGACCAAATCGTGCGCAGGCGATCCGTTGTGACCACTGGCGCAGCCGGAGGCTTCACCGGACGCGCTATTGAAGGTCATCTTCGGCGTCCCGCTGCCGTGGGCGGTCAGGGTCACGGTCAGATCGCCGATCACCGTCGAGAATGAGGTCTTACCGTTGGCGCCCGACCAGGGTTGCGGGTCGGTCAGGTCGATCAGCACGGGCGCGGCCGCAGCCGGCAACGCCAAGCCGCATACCAGGCCTGCGCCGAGCAAAATCAGGAATTTTCGAAACGTTTGAAACACAACCCATCCCACATCGCGACCGGCATTGCGCCGACCGATGAAGCGGATACTAACTAATTCTTGCCAGTTCGTAAAGATTTTCTACTATTACGCGTAGGATATAAATTTATATATTTCAATAGGTTATTTGTTTCGACCCACACCGAACGGGCAAAGAAGAAGGGCGGTCCCTCCCGGGACCGCCCTTTTTGGCTTCGATTCTCGGCCGATTACTCGGCGGCCCGGGCCGTTTCGTGGCTCGGCCGGAAGACCGGCGGACGTGGGGCCGGCAGGTGGGTTTCCTGCTCGGCGCGAGCCAGGATGTCCTTGAGCGAGGGCCCCTTGTCGAACACCGGCGCTTTGGCCGGCAGCTTGGCGCGGATTTCGGCGCGCAGGGCTTTGGTTGCGGCCTCGTCGACCACACCGTCGTCGTTGCAGACAACCCCGTAGCGTTTGGCGCCTTCCGCGGTAACCAAACCACGCTTCACGTCGGCGCCGACCAGCGCCGCATCGCGTTCGATGCCCCAGCCCCAGCCGCCGCCGCCCCAGGTGATGAACGACAGGATATCGCCCTTCTTCACCTTGACGTTGTCGCACTTGGACTGGTGGTACTCGATCACGCCGGTGTCATAGCCGCCGCGATACATGACTTTGATCGAGCGGCGGCCAGGCTCGCCGCCGTTGACGCCCCACGGGTAGGTCAGCCAGCGGTCGTCGTGGATCGAGATTTCGCCGTCCTCGAGGAAGCAATAATCGACGCGCAGCGCATTGCCGCCGCGGAATTTGCCGGCGCCGCCGGTGTCCGCGATGGTTTCGTGCTTTTCGATCCGCAACGGGAAATACGCTTCGAGGTATTCCTGCGGCACGTTGGTAAACGACGGCCACATCGAGTGGCCATCGGGCCCGTCGCCGAAAGGTTTCGCCGGAATGCCGCCGAAACCGATCTGATAGAGCTGGTACCATTCGCCCTTGCTGTCGTAGCCCGAGTACATGAAGTGCGGCGACGACGAGAAGCCGGCGGCGCACAACAGTTCCGGGGTCTTCTGGCCGAGCAGCGCGGCGAACGTATCGAAGATGCGACCCAGAGCGTGGGTGCGGCAGGACAGCGCGGCCGGGAAATTCGGCTTCAGCAGCGTGCCTTGCGGGATACGCACGTCAACGAGGTCGTAGAAACCGTCGTTGAACAGGATCTGGGGATCGAACACCATGATCATGTAGATGCCCCAGAACATCTTCAGCATGTTTTCGTTGAGATAGAAGTTGATCGAACCGATGGCTTGCGGATCGGTGCCTTGCCAATCGAGGATCACTTTGTGGCCTTCGCGCCACATGGTGCACTTCATCTTGTACGGGCCGTAGCCACGGCCGTCGTCATCGACATAGTCCTCGAACGACACCGGCGTTTCGCTGACCGCTTGGTCGATCAGCTTGGCCATCGCGCGCTTGTTACGATCGAGCGCGGCCTGACAGGCGGACACGAATACGTCGTCGCCGAAGCGGACGCACATTTCCTTGACGCGCTTTTCGGCGACGCGGCAGGCCGCCAATACGGCGTTCAGGTCCGAGCGATTCCAAGTCGGCAGGCGGACTTGGTTCAGCATGACCTCGAGCAGAGTCTCTTGCAGCTTGCCCTTCTTGTAGAGCTTGGTCGGCGGCGTCACGAGACCTTCTTCGAAGATGGTCGTCGCGTCGGTCGGCAGCGAACCCGGTACCTTTCCGCCGTTGTCGGTCATGTGGCCGAAGTGACAGGCCCATCCGACCAAACGGCCCGAGTAAAAGATCGGCAGCAGGATCAACCAATCGTTCGCATGGCTGATGGCGCCTTCGGTCTTGTAAGGGTCGTTGGTGAAGAAGATATCGCCTTCCTCGATGGTGCCGTCGTAGTTGTTGAGGAAGCCCATGATGAACGAGCCGAACTGGCCGACCACCATTTTGCCGTCCTTGTTGGCGATCAGCGGGAAGGCGTCGTGCTGCTCGCGGATGCCGGGCGACATGGCGGTACGGAACACCGTCGCGTCCATTTCGAAGCGCGCGTTGCGCAGCGCGCTTTCGATGATGTCGAGCGTGATCGGGTCGATTGGGACCTTCTTGAACGGCTTCTTGTTGGTCTCGATGATTTGCGCTTTGGATGTCATTGCTCGTTCTCCTGCTCGGACCAATTACTTACGCTTCGCTTTGCCCTTGGCCTTCTTAGCCTTTTTGGCTTTGGCCTTGGGTTTCGCGGCGGATTTCTTGGCCTTCGGCTTTGCGGCCACGGCCGGCTTTGACTTCGCAAGCGGCGCGGTCATGCCGGGTTTCGGCTTCTTGCCTTTCGGCGTGATCAGGATGCAGCCGACGTTATCGATGGTCCCCATGCAGTCGGCGAGAATGACCGTGGTCGAGTCAAATTCGCTGACGATGGCCGGTCCTTGAATGACGTTTCCGGCTTTGAGCTTGGTACGGTCGTAAATCTTGGCTTTGTACTTCTTGCCGTTGTCCCAGAACTCGTGCTTGTCGTCGACGACCGCGGCCTTGGGATCGGTTCCACCCTTGCCGACGCGGATCGCTTTGACGTTTGGATACTCGCCCAGTACCACGGCGCGCAGATTGACGATTTCGTGCTCGGTATCGAGCGCGAACGTGAATTGGCGGGTGTGGTAGGTGTCGAAATCCTTCGCCGCGCGGACCAGGCCGTCCTTCTCGAAGCCTTCGACCTTGCACGGGATCGGCACCGAGAAACCCTGGCCGGTGTAGCGAAGGTCGACTTCCCAAACGACGGTCTGTTCCTTGGCCGGGATGCCTTCCTTGATCAGGCTTTCCTGGGCCTGCTTGGTGAGGTCCTTGAGGATCTTGGTGACTTCCTTGACCGAGGTTTCCGAATAACGGCGTACGAATGTCTGCGAGGCTTCGTTACGCGCGCGCGTTGTCGCGTCGCCATAGGCGCACAACACGCCCGGACCCGGCGGAATGATCACGGGCCACGAGCCCGACAGCTTGCCAAGCGCGTTGGCGTGCAACGGGCCTGCGCCACCGAAAGCCACCAATGCGAAATCGCGGGGATCGAAACCTTGTTCGATCGAAACGAGACGCAGCGCACCGAACATGTTTTCGTTGACGATCCGCACGATCCCTTCGGCCGCGTCTTCGATCGAAATCTTGAGCGGCTCGGCGACCTTTTTGCAGGCTTCGCGCGCCGCGGCGACATCGAGCGACATTTCACCGCCGATCAACGACGGCGGCAGGTGGCCAAGCACGACGTTGGCGTCGGTCACGGCCGGTTCATTGCCGCCCTTGCCGTAGCAGGCCGGGCCCGGATCGGCGCCGGCGCTTTCGGG
>JAGREB010000206.1 GCA_020446775.1 Paracoccaceae bacterium | reverse complement strand
GGCGCCGGCCAGCACGGCGTGGCGACTGCGACGGTGTGCGCGCGTTTCGGGCTTGAGTGCGTCGTCTACATGGGCGCCAAGGACATCGAGCGCCAAAAGCCGAACGTGTTCCGCATGCGCTTGCTCGGCGCCAAGGTGGTGCCGGTCGAGAAGGGTACCGGTACCCTTAAAGATGCAATGAACGAGGCGTTGCGCGATTGGGTCGCCAATGTCGACACAACCTATTACCTGATCGGCACGGCCGCGGGCCCGCATCCTTATCCGACCATGGTGCGCGATTTCCAATCGGTGATCGGCGAGGAAGTCCGCACGCAGTTGCACGCCGTCGAAGGCCGCTTGCCCGACTCATTGGTCGCGTGCATCGGCGGTGGGTCAAATGCGATCGGGTTGTTCCATCCGTTCCTCGACGACGCTTCGGTGCGCATCATCGGCGTCGAAGCGGCGGGCAAGGGCGTCGATAGCGGCCAGCATGCCGCTTCGATCAGCGGCGGACAACCGGGCGTGTTGCACGGCAATCGCACCTATCTGCTGCAAGACGCCAACGGCCAGATCAAAGATGCGCATTCGATCTCGGCGGGCCTCGATTATCCCGGTATCGGTCCGGAACATGCCTGGCTCAATTTCATGGGCCGCGTTGAATACGTATCGGCGACCGACCAGGAAGCGCTGGCTGCTTTTACCGAATGTTCCAAGCTCGAAGGCATTCTGCCGGCGCTGGAACCGGCGCACGCGCTCGCCTATGTCGCGAAGATCGCACCGACGCTGCCCAAGGATCATCTGTTGGTCATGAACATGTGCGGGCGCGGCGACAAGGACGTGTTCACAATTGCTGACGCCTTGGGCGAAGCGATCTGACGCGAGGTTGAAGTTTCTTTCATGTCGACCGAAACGCACGATCTCGCCAATACGCGCCTGACCCGCAAGTTCGCCGCCATCAAACGGCGCGGCACCCCGGGATTAGTGGCGTTCATTACCGCCAACGATCCGGACCCGGCGGTGTTCAAGCAGATTCTCGAAGGACTTCCGGCCGCCGGCGCCGACGTGATCGAAGTCGGCATGCCGTTTTCCGATCCCATGGCCGACGGGCCTTCGATTCAGTTGTCGAGCCAGCGGGCGTTGAAGCACGACGCCTCATTGAAAAATTTATTGGCGACCGTGACCGCGTTTCGCGAGCAGGGCGAAGACACGCCCATCGTCCTGATGGGTTATTACAATCCCATCTACCGCTACGGACCGATGGAGTTCGCACAGGAAGCGGCGATCGCCGGCGTCGATGGTGTCATCGTCGTCGACCTGCCGCCCGAGGAAGCGGAAGAACTCAATGTCTATCTGCGCGCCAACGGCGTGCACATGATCTTCCTGACTGCGCCGACGTCGAGCGACGACCGCCTGCCGGCGATTCTCGAGCACGCGTCGGGGTTCGTTTACTACGTTTCTGTCGCGGGCGTGACCGGCACCAAGGTCGCCGACGAGCATGGCGTGCGTCAGGCCGTGGCGCGGCTGCGCCGTCACACCAAGCTGCCGATTGCTGTCGGATTCGGCATCAAGACACCCGAAGCCGCGCGCGCCATCGGTGCCCATTGCGACGCGGCCGTGGTCGGGTCGGCGATTGTCGATGTCATTGCCGGCGAATTGAACACCGACGGCACGGCGAAGCCCGGGCTGGCGACGAAAGTGCTGACCTTCGTGAAAAGCCTCGCCGACGGTGTCGCCCACGCCGGCCGTGACGGTGCCGCCCCTGGAGCACCCTAATCAAAAACTAAAATCATGATTTAAATGGGGTTCGGCCCTATTTATTTACGGGTTGTTCCGATTTTCGAGATGAAATGCACATAAGTTCGGCGCTACACACATCTGACCCCGCCTTGTCTCGAAGCCTTATCCCTAAGCTCGCTGGCTCTTAGGAGAACCGCATGAACTGGCTGACCAATTTCGTCCGGCCGAAAATCCAGAAGCTGGTGCGCCCGAAAGAGGTGCCCGACAACTTGTGGGACAAGTGCCCCAAGTGCGCGGAGATGGTGTTCCACCGCGAGCTCGAGAAAAATCTCAGCGTCTGCGTCCATTGCGGCCACCACATGCGCATGTCGGCCGCCGACCGGCTCAAGATGCTGTTCGACAACGGCAAGTGGACCGAGATCGAGCTGCCGTCGGTTCCCGCCGATCCGCTCAAGTTCAAGGACCGCAAGCGTTACGCCGAACGTCTGAAGGACGCCCAGAACAAGACCGGCCTCAAGGATGGCGTGGTGGTCGCCCACGGCGTCATGGGCGGGATCAATGCCGTGATCGCTGTGTTCGAATTCGATTTCATGGGCGGCTCTATGGGAGCCGCCGTCGGCGAAGCGATCGTTGCCGCCGCCGAATTGGCCGTGCTGCAGGAATCGCCGCTGATCGTGATCCCCTCGTCGGGCGGCGCGCGCATGCAGGAAGGAATCATCTCGCTGATGCAAATGGCGCGCACCACCGTCGCCGTCGACAAAGTGCGCGAGAAAAAACTGCCCTACGTCGTGATCTTGACCGACCCCACCACAGGCGGCGTCACCGCCTCCTTCGCCATGCTGGGCGATATTGCCATCGCCGAGCCGGGCGCGGTGATCGGCTTTGCCGGCGTGCGCGTGATCGAACAGACCATCCGCGAAAAACTCCCCGAAGGCTTTCAGCGGTCCGAGTACCTGATGGAGCACGGCATGGTGGATATGGTCGTGCCGCGCCATGAGTTGCGCAACACGCTGATCCAGACCATCGGGCTGTTGATGCATAAGAATCCGGCCGCCGACGTGGTGGCGATGACCCCGACCGCGCGCCGCAGGAAACCGGAAGGCGCGCCCGACGCCGCCGCGGCGCCGCCGGATCCAACCGTGCCGGATATGGCCTACGACGACCGGTGACGACTAAATCCGCGCGCCGGCAACTCGAGCGCCCGCCGCCCGCGCGGCCCCCAATCGTGATCCCCGACACCGCCGCCGCCAACCCCGAAGTTCAGGCGGCATTGGCGCGGTTCACGACGCTATTCCCGAAGCTGATCGACCTATCGCTCGGCCGCATGACCGCGCTGCTCGACGCGCTCGGCAATCCGCATCATCGCATGCCGCCGGTCATCCACGTCGCCGGCACCAACGGCAAAGG
>JAGREB010000205.1 GCA_020446775.1 Paracoccaceae bacterium | reverse complement strand
GCCGCCGAATTCGCCCTTGGTCTGCTCCTGCATGTCCTCGTAATTCTTAGCGGGCAAATACCCCGAGTGAGGATCGAGCGAGGTCAACATCCCGTTGATCGCGGACTCAAGCAGTTCCTGATCGCTGACTTCCTCGACGTAGTCGCGCCGCACGCGCTCGAAGACGTCGCCGAAAAGTTCCAGATACTTGTAAGTATCGTCGGAGAACTTCGCTTGTGCCTGAGCGGGTTGCGATGCGGGCACCAGCAACGCCACGCACATTGCGGCGCCAACCGCGATCGCTGAAAGATATTTCGCTTTGATGTTTGTCATCCGTTGCTCTTGCCTGCTCGGCTTGCCATCCAGGGAAGGGGATTTACGGGTTGTCCGTCGCGGCGCAACTCAACGTACAGCGACGGAGATCCGCCGCTTTCCATCACACCGACCGGTTCTCCCGCCAAGACACGCTGTCCGACGGCACAATCGACCCGGCCAAGACCCGCAAGCAAGGTATGATATCCCTCGCTATGTTCGATGATCAAGAGAAGGCCATAACCGCGGAACGGTCCCGCAAACGCCACGATTCCGTCGAATGGCGCGATAACCTGTGCCCCGCTCCGGGTTACAATATTGATACCTTTGTTCCGTAACCCGCCACTTTGATCGGCCTCGCCGTAGCGGCCCGCAACCGACCCCACCACCGGCATGGGCATCGACCCACGCGCTTTGCTGAACGGGCGTAGGTCCGAAATCATCGGAGCGCTCAATGACGCGGTCCGCGTTTCGCTCTGGGGTTGGGCCGGCGGCGGTTCGGGTTTGGCGTCCGGCGGGATCGCCGCCAGCCGCGCGGCCTCGGCTTTTCGGCGATCATCGTCAAGGCGGCGCGCCTCGGCTTCGCGCCGTTCGCGCTCGGCGGTCAGCTTCTCGACCAGCTCACGCAAATCGGCGGCATCGCGCCCCAACCGCTCGACCCGTCCGGTCGCGTCGCTATAGGCCGCCGCGATCTTGACCTGGCGTTCACGGCGCTGCTGTTCGAGTTTCTCGAGATCGCGTTGCCGCTCGATCAACGCTGCCGCTCCGGCGGCGACCTTTTGCCGCTGCGCGGTCATGTCGGCCCGCACGCGGTAGAGTTCCGCCAGTTCACCCTGCAACGCGCGCGCCGATTGCTGGACGCTGGGCACGGCGGCGCGCAGCAGTATGGCCGTGCGCACCGCGTCGTCGGGCTTGAGTGGCGACAACGTCAACGCATCGGCCGGGCGAATGGCGAGCCGTTGCAGCGCCATCAACACCTCGGCCAGTTGCGCGTCGCGCGTTCCCAGCGTCTTGACCAACGCCGCTTCCTCTATTCCAAGGTCGCCGAGGCGGTTCTCGAGTACGGTGAGCGAATATTCCTGGTTCTGAATATCCTGCGCGACCGTCACCAATTCGCGCGCAATTGAATCAAGCTCCCGCGCCAAGGATTGCTGTTGCTTGGCCAACCGGTCGCGCTCAGCGGCGCCGCGTTCCAGATTTTGTTCAAGCGCGCGCAGCTGGGCCGCTTCGTCGGGCCCTGATTGCGGCCATGCGGCCGGTGCGGCCGTCAATGCGGCGAGCAGAACACCCAGTGAAAGAGAAGTCGGGCTAAGCCGAGGCACGGCGGGGCTGACGGTCCTCGTTGGCAAAGACAGTCAAGGCATGTCCGGTCATTTCCGCCGGCTGCGCGATCCCAAGTAAATTCAAGACTGTGGGCGCAAGGTCGGCGAGGCGGCCGTCGTTGAGCCGGGTGACCTCGGCCGGGCCGTTGACCAGCACGACCGGCACCACGCCCACGGTGTGTTGCGTATGGGGCCCGCCGGTATTGCTATCGATCATCTGTTCAAGATTGCCGTGATCGGCCGAGATCAACAGCGTACCCCCGGTGGACTGTACGGCTTTTTCAAGCCGTCCCAAGCATTGATCGACGGTTTCTGCGGCTTTGATCGCCGCCGCCAGAATACCCGTGTGCCCGACCATATCGCCGTTGGCGTAGTTGACGATGATGACATCGGCCTTCCGACCTTCGATCGTTTCCACAATCCGGTCGGTGACTTCGCCGGCCGACATCTTGGGTTGCAAATCGTAAGTGGCGACTTTCGGGCTCGGCACCATGATGCGCGTCTCGCCGGGAAATTCGCTTTCCTGGCCGCCGTTCAAGAAGAACGTAACGTGCGCATACTTTTCGGTCTCGGCGATCCGCAGCTGTTTGAGACCGGCTTTGCTGATGACTTCGCCCAGAACAGCGCTCGCGCTTTCGGCGGTGAACATCACGCCCATGAGTTTGTTGAGCGCGCTCGAATATTCCGTCAGTCCAACAGCGCCTGCGAACTTGACGGTCCGCGCGCGTGCAAAGCCGTCGAAGGCCGGGTCAAGCAACGCGGTCAGGATTTGGCGTACGCGGTCGGCACGGAAATTCCCGCACAGGATGCCGTCACCGTCCTTCATGCCGTCGTAACCGGGCATTACCGACGGGATCATGAACTCGTCCGTGACCTTCGCCGCGTAAGATGCTTCGATCGCGCCAATTGGGTCTGTCGCCGTGGTCCCCTTACCGTCGACAATCGCCGCATAGGCTTTTTCGACCCGTTCCCAGCGCTTGTCGCGATCCATCGCGTAGTAGCGGCCGATCACGGTGGCGAT
>JAGREB010000204.1 GCA_020446775.1 Paracoccaceae bacterium | reverse complement strand
TGCTTGTCGGCAAATTCCGAGCAAGGTCATTTGTGCCGCTCGCGCTTGCGTGTGCCGGAGGCGGGATCGTCGCTGTGTACGCGGTGGGGGTCCCGTGGATGTCTGCGGTGGGGCGGATTGGGTTCGGGCCAGCCGCGCTGGCGTCATTGGCGTTCGTGCCGGGCGATATCATCAAGGCGCTCATCGCCGCCAAAATCGTTCAGGCCGTACAGCGCGGTTATCCTTTGGGCCCTGCATGACAATGTTGGTCGGCGAGGGGTTCTTTGATGCCGCGCGGAAAGCCCCGGACAAGATCGCTGTTGTTGATGGCGAAACAAGTTTTACGTATCGTACGCTTGCCGAAAAGGCGCGGCGGTTTTCGGTGATCGCCGATGGCATGAAAGCCCGGCGGGTCGCGCTTTTGTGCGATAACAGTGCGGATTTTCTTGCAATGTGGTTCGGCGCCGTCCGCGCCGGCGCTGTCGCCTTCGTCATGGAGCCCAAATGGCCGGCAACGACGGTGGCCGCGATGGTTTCGGCCCATGAACCCCATGTTTTGGTCACCAGCCGTACCGAACCAGAAATTATCGCCGCGGCCCGCGCGTGCGGCGCCGAAATCATCATGACCGGAGAATTGAACGGTAAACTGTCGAGCGCCGACCCTGAAATTCCGATGACATCGCGCGCAACGCCCGAGATGCCGTTCCTCGTTGTGTTTACATCGGGTACCACGGGAACGCCCAAGGCCGTGATTCGTTCGCACCAATCGTGGATCGCGAGTTTTGCCGTCAGCGCCAAACATCTCGGGACGGATTCGGACAGCCGCGTTCTCGCGCCCGGTCCACTCAGCCATGGCCTCTCGCTCTACGCCGCAGTCGAGGCCCTGTGCTGCGGCGCGACGGTCGGTATTCAACGCAAGTTCGATGTTCCGGCATGTATCTCGGCGCTGAATTCGGGTGCTTTCACTACGCTCGTCGTCGCGCCAACATTGCTCGACTTGATCACAAGCGGCGCCGGATCGGCCGCCGGATCGGTGGAACTTTCAGCGGCGCGAAGAATTATCACTGCCGGCGCGAAGCTGTCCCCGGAAGTCGCGGCAAGAACCCATCGTATATTTCCGCGCGCCGAGCTGATCGAATACTATGGCGCGACGGAACTGAGTTTTGTCGCCATTGCAAATCACCGAGAGGATTGTCCGCCGTCTTCCGTGGGGCGTGCGTGCGCGACCGCCGAAATCGCAATCCGCGACAACCGGGGTCATTCTATGGATCGCAATGCCGTCGGCACGGTCTGGGTCGCGAGCCCGATGTTAAGCGCGGGATATGTAGGCCCACATGACGGTGGCGGCTTTCACCGTGACGGGCGGTGGGCCACGGTCGGCGATCAAGGTTTTCTCGACGGCGACGGATACTTGCATCTTGCCGGCCGCAAAGGGGATATGTTGATCACCGGTGGCCTCAACGTCTATCCGTCCGAAATCGAAAACGTTATCGCCGCACTTCCCGGGGTGCGGGCGTGCGCCGTGGCCGGGCTCGATGACCCGCGCTGGGGCAGTATCGTCGGTGTCGTCGTCGTTCCGGATGGAACGGTTCGATTCGATCCGCCCGCAGCGCGCATCTCATGCGCAAAATACCTTGCCGATTACAAAATTCCACGCCGTTGGGTTGTAACTGACTCGCTGCCGTTGATGCCGAGTGGCAAGATCAATCGCGCCGCAGTGGCCGAAATACTCCATTCGCAATCGCCGTCATGAGTCTCAACGATAAAAGCGCTATCGTCATCGCCGCCCGGCGCACGCCGATTGGCCGCCTGGGTGGGGCATTATCGCGCCTACGTGTCGAACAACTGGCGGCGCCTGTTTTGCGTGCCGTCATTGCAGACGCGGGTGTAAACGAACGCGACGTCGTCGACGTTATCCTCGGCAACGCGGCGGGACCGGGCGGTAATCCGGCCCGCGTCGCCGCCCTGGAAGCCGGCTTTCCAATCGAAATTCCGGGCGTGACGATCGATCGGCAATGCGGGTCGGGACTTGAGGCGATCAATCTCGCCGCGCGATTGATCGAAGCCGGGGCGGGCGATGTCTACGTTGCCGGCGGGGTTGAGAGCGCTTCAACCGCGCCACTGCGTCACGATGTAACCGCGACCGCTCAGCCGGTACCTTACACTCGCGCGCGGTTCGCGCCCGACAGTATCGGCGATCCGGATATGGGCGCGGCGGCTGAAAACGTGGCGCGTGCGTGTCATGTCTCCCGGTCGCGCCAGGACTCGTATGCGCTGCGAAGCCATCAGAAGGCCGTCGCGGCGCAACGCGCGGGCCGTTTCAAGCGCGAGATCGTACCGCTCGGGGCCGTGGACGTTGACGAATGTCCTCGGGCCGATACGTCGCTCGACGCGCTTTCGCGTCTTAAACCCGCGTTCGAAGACAATGGAACCGTGACGGCCGGGAACGCGTGTCCGGTCAACGACGGCGCGGCGGCCGTGGTGATCGTTTCGTACGCAAAGTTCAAATCAATGGCGGTTGCCAACGGTCTATGGATCCGGGATTCGGTTACGGCGGGCGTCGACCCTAATTTGCTCGGGCTCGGGCCGGTACCCGCAACCGAGAAACTATTGCGCCGAAATGACCTCGATGTCGCCGACCTCGATCTCATCGAATTCAACGAAGCGTTCGCCGCGCAAGTGATTGCGTGCATGGACCGGCTCGGGTTGTTGGAAGATCAAATGAACGTATCCGGCGGCGCGCTTGCGCTCGGGCACCCTTATGGCGCGTCCGGTGCTATTCTCATGACGCGCCTGTTTACCGAAATGATCGAGCGAGATCAGGGCCGCCGCGGTCTCGCGACCCTCGGAATCGGCGGAGGCATGGGTGTGTCGACGCTGGTCGAGCGCATCGAAGACTAATATATCGTCGGATAAATCAGGGTCATGGAAGATTTTAACATACGTAAGAGTAATTCGGGCGATATCGAAAGCATCGAACGCTTATATCCCGACGCCTTTCCCAGCGAAGAACTTCGTCCGCTGGTTCTGGCCTTGTTGCGAGATACGCCCCAGGTGCTTTCGCTGGTCGCGCGCGCGGGGCCGGACCTTGTCGGACATGTCGTGATGACGCCGTGCCGTGTTTCGGGTCTTGATGTCACCGTAGCGCTTTTGGGGCCGCTCGCGGTCGCCACCGCTTGGCAAAGACGCGGTATCGGTTCGCGACTCATTCGAGCCGGGTTTGATGAATTGCAGACTGCCGGATACAGCCATGTTTTCGTCCTTGGCGATCCGGCCTATTACCGGCGTTTCGGATTCCAGCCGGAGCGCACGGTGGCGCCACCCTATCCAATTCCGGACGAGTGGCGTGATGCCTGGCAATCGCGCGCGATATCTGGCGTTGAATTTTCCAAATCCGGATCTCTTATCGTTCCGCCGGCATGGAACGAGCGCGCGTACTGGGCGGGTTAGTGCGACTGCCGACGTTCGTTTGCAGCGTGCGCCTAAAACGATTGCGACCAATTCCCGGCCACGTCTTGGCACGCGGTCATTTCACCTTCGCGTTGCTGGCCCTCGAGCGTGATCACGTGCTTGAAATTCTTACACAGGAATGAGCCGAAGCGGTCCTCCGACATGACGCGCACATAACCGCTATTGCCGTCGAGGTCCCAGAACAATTCTTCACCCAGATCGGCGTCGAACGCCTTGTTTTGCGCCGCGTCCATCAGGCCGCGCTGATCCTCGTTCATGGCGGCCACCGTTTCGGGCGGGAGCGCATTCCAATGCATGGCCGATTTGCGCGCTTGTTCGAGTTTATCGCGCGGGATTTTGAACTTCGGCACCCTTGCCTGCCGGGTCGCTTGCGGCGCGTAGGACTGCGGATACCGATATTGCGGCGTGGTCACGAAATTCGGGTTGTAGGGAGAGATCGTCGGTCCCGTCGGTGTGTACCCTCCGGGATTTACGGTCACGTACGGCTGGACCGGACCCGGCAAAGTAAAAGTGTATGGTTGGTTGAGGCTGCGGCCCAACGTATTCAAGGCCTGATTGGCCGAATTGCCGAACTGCGTGGCGCTCTGCGCAAGGCTGTTGCCGAATTGCTGCGCGGCGACACCGAACGGATTGACAACCTGGGCGGCTGCAAGCGGCACGTCCGCCCAAAAGGCCAACATCGCGGCGAGGCCAAAACTCAGGGGTCGGGTGACGATCCGTCTCATCCCGGCAAGTTTAGTCAATCGGTTCGGTGAGTCCCAGGGTAATCGGCCCCGATATTGTTAACGTGCCTCGACCAATCGCCACGAACCGTCTGGCTCTTGGCAGGCCGTTCCATAAGCTTCCTCACGCCGGCCTCCGACCGTAATGGTCTGCTGAAATTCGCGGCAATATTGCGAACCGGCGTACCCGTCACGCGTCGTGGCGATGCGGCCTGTATTGATGCCGTCGTTCCATGCGATCGATTGTCCGACCGGCGCCGACATGGCGCGCCAATAAGCTTGTTCGTGAAAACCGCGCGATCGAACGGAGAGGCGGTCGTAGACAAAAGCCGGCAATACGACCCACGCAATCACGCGGGGAGCGCTGTAATTGATGTAGCCGCGGGAACCGAAGGGGTCGAATGGCGATCGATACCAGTAAGGCCGCGCGGGGCCGGAACGCCATATGATGGCGCCATTGAAGCCGCCGGACCGGTTATGCTGATTGCGGCGCCAATCGTAACGGTCGCCGCGGTTCCCTCGGCGGTCTCGATCCCAACCGCGAGATCCGCGATCGGAATAATAGCCACCAATCGTCACGCTGCCGTTTTGCGATTGGGAAAACCCGAGACCGAATTGCGCTCCGGTGTTCCGGCTGCCGAGATTGCGGCTTTGGTCCCAGGCGTCGGCCGCAAACGCTGTGAAAGCAAATCCGATCGCGGCGCATACCGCAGTGATATGAGACACTCGAAACGCGGTCGGTTTCATGGGACGCCTCCTCATACCGGTCCTTGGCTATGCGAAAGACTAGCGCGAGATCGGGCCCGAAATATGGCGAAGTTCGCGGGCGATTCCATGGCGCCGATCACAAAACCTTGAACGCGTTACCGGCCGTTCAAGAAATCCGCGTCGACATTGGCCCGATAGGTCGATTTCAGGTACGGCAGCGCGCCCAATGGCGATTCGACGTAGGCATGGCGGAACCGCCAACGGTCCCCGGATTCCTGGGCCATTGCGAAGACCTTGACGTCGAGCCCGATCGGCGTGGGATCGAGGCCCGCTAATTCGCCGTTCCAATGCATCATGAATTGCATCGCCGCGAGTTGCGGGGCGACCGGCTTGCAACGCAAGTCCCAAGTCCTGATCGAGAACCGCGTGATGACTTTTTCCGCCGCCCGCCAGTAGGTTTCGATTTCGTCGAAACGGAACATGGGCGCGGCGATTTCCTCGGCTACGTAGTAGGGTTCGCATTCGTCGGGGTGCCATAGGGTTTTTAGCTCGGTCGGTTTCAGGCGCGACCAGCAATCCTCATACCCGGCAACGAGAGCTGCGATTCCGTCCGCGATATTGGCCATGGGACTCCCCCGGTGATCGTCCTGGTGACAGTCTTGTAATGGGTCGGTAAGGGCTTGGTAACCGGCCAATCCGTATTTTACGCGTGTCATTTTTTCAAAGCGGCGGTTCACCCCGTCGATCAACGGCCCTACCGCTTGTGGCATTCACTCAACGGACACCATATGATGCTGCGCTCAATCCCGTCTGTGACGGACAACCCGACCGGCCCGGCGCCGTCCGCGCCGCCGGAAAAAGAACCTGTTGATGCGGCGATGAGAATTCTAGTTATCGAAGACGACCGCGAGGCCGCAGACTACGTTTGCAAAGGGCTGCGCGAAAGCGGTTACGCCGTTGACCATGCCGCCGACGGCAAGGACGGACTGTTTCTCGCGCTCTCCGAACCCTATGACGCCATGATCGTCGACCGGATGCTACCCGGACCCGACGGCTTGACCATTGTCGAGTCGGTGCGCAAATCCGGCATCGGTACGCCGGTATTGTTCTTGAGCGCTTTGGGCGAAGTTGACGACCGCATCGCCGGTTTGAAGGCCGGTGGCGACGATTACCTCGCGAAGCCGTATTCCTTCTCCGAATTGCTGGCGCGTTTGGAAGCGCTTTTGCGCCGCGCCGGCGGATCGGGGGAAAACACGTTCCTCAAGGTTGGCGACCTTGAAATGGATCTCTTGGCCCGCAAGGTCACGCGCGAAGGCAAGCGCGTTTATCTGCATCCGCGCGAATTCCGGCTGCTCGAATACCTGATGCGCCACGCCGGACAAGTCGTGACGCGCACGATGCTGCTCGAAAACGTTTGGGAGTATCATTTCGATCCGCAAACAAACGTGATCGATGTTCACATCAGTCGCCTGCGCCAGAAAATCGACAAGCCCTTCGATCAGCCGATTTTGCATACCGTGCGTGGCGCCGGATACAAGCTCGACCCAGTGGGATAACG
The DNA here is from genome assembly GCA_020446775.1 of Paracoccaceae bacterium. Taxonomy (GTDB): domain Bacteria; phylum Pseudomonadota; class Alphaproteobacteria; order Rhodospirillales; family Rhodospirillaceae; genus VGEM01. Next base: position 3,684 of record JAGREB010000204.1, on the reverse strand, counting down.
CGTGACGCGCCTGCGCCGGATTTTCGGTTCGATCAGTTTTCGGCTGGCGCTGATTTACACCCTTATATTCGCGGTGTCGGTCGCGGGCCTTTTCTACCTTGTCTTCTGGACGACGAGCGGTTTCACCGAACGCCAGGTCGATGCGGCCATCCGCGCCGATGTTACCGGGTTTCAAGACAGCTATCAGCGTTCCGGCATGGCGGGCCTCGTCATGGCGATCAACCGCCGTGTCGATCCGGCGATCCGTGATCGCGGCATCTATCTGATCGTCAATGAGCTGGGCACGCCCGTGACCGGTAACTTGCGGGCGTGGCCGACCGACGTCACGCCTGACGATATCTGGATCAATTTTCAGGTTCAGGATTTGACCGGCGGCACGGCGCGCATGGCCAATGTCCGCGCTCTGCAATTCCAGACCGGTGAAGGATTCCGGCTGTTGGTGGGGCGCGACGTCAGCGACGCCCAGGCGTTCCGGCGGCAGTTGTTCGAGGCCTTCAATATCGGACTGTTATTAACCGTGCTTTTGGGCTTGGCGGGCGGCTTCCTGTTTAGCCGGACGGTGATGCGCCGTGTCGAGAACATCACGCGGACCTGCCGCTCGATCATGCGCGGCGATTTGTCGCGGCGCGTCAGCGTGCGCAATGAAAGCGATGAAATCGGCGAGTTGTCGTTCGGCATCAACGCCATGCTCGACCAGATCGAGCGTCTGATGAAAGGTATGCAGCAGGTCTCGGACAATGTTGCGCACGATCTCCGCACGCCGCTCAACAGATTGCGCGGCCGCTTGGAGACCGCGCTTCGGCATGCCATCAACCCGGCCGAGCGGGAATCGATCGAGATTGCGCTGATCGAGGCCGACGGTCTTTTGGCCACGTTTGCCGCGTTATTGCGGATTGCGCGCGCGGAGGCGGGTCTGCAACGCAATTTCGAGGATCTCGATTTGGCGGCGATCGGCGAAGACGTGGCCGAATTGTATGAACCGCTGGCCGAGGAGAAGGGGCTTTCGTTCTACAAGAAGTTCGAGCCCGGCGTCGGCGCGCGCGGCGATCTCAATCTAATCGCGCAAGCGCTGGCAAACCTCGTCGACAATGCGATCAAGTACACGCCCGAAGGCGGCACGATTACGATGGCGCTTGCCTTGGAAAAGGGGCTGCCGACATTCACCATTTCCGATACGGGTCCCGGCATTCCGCTGGAATACCGCGGCAAGGTTTTCGACCGCCTGTTCCGCCTTGAGCAAAGCCGGACATCGCCGGGAAGCGGTCTCGGACTCAGCTTGGTCCAGGCCGTCGTAAAATCCCACGACCTCAAAATCGCGTTGGCCGACAACCAACCCGGGTTGCGCGTTACCTTGGTATTCCCACAGGCGGTGGCCATCGATCCGATGCCGCCGCGCCACACGGACGAGCCCGGGGAAGACGAATCCCGCGACGGCACGCCGGATTCGACGGAACGTCACGCCGCCGAGTAGGCCCCCAGTGGCAATTTGACTTCGCCTTAGCATCGGATAAAAAGCGGCTCGTTTGGGTCTCCTCCGATGCAAGAATCCTCGCCTCCAACCGGGTTTCGCAACCCCTTCGTCCGCACCGTCGCGCTTGGGCGCATGGCGGGCGTGGCCGGCCTTCAGATCATGGTTGTTGCGGTCGGATGGCAGCTCTACGAGCGCACCGGGAGCGCGTGGTCGTTGGGGTTGCTCGGCGCGGTCGAACTGATCCCGATCCTTCTGCTGATGATTCCGGCGGGCAACGTCGCCGATCAGACCCCGCGCAAGTTCGTGGCCATATTTGCGCATGCGTTGATGGGATGCGCCGCTGTCGGCCTTGCACTGACAGCGCTGACAAAAGCGCCCAATATCGCGATTTACGCGATGATCTTGTTGATCGGCGTGGCGCGCGCGTTCTCGTCGCCTTCGGTCGGCACGATCCTGCCGCAGTTGATCCCGAGGACCCACTTCGCCCACGCCAATGCCTGGGTATCGTCATGCGTACAGTTCGCGGCGGCAGGCGGGCCCGCCATCGGAGGAGTCCTGATTGCGATCAGCGGTACGGCGACGCTGGCTTACGTCGTGGCGGCGGTGCTGCAGGGCGTGTTCGTGGCTCTGTTGGCGGTCCTACCCAAGATCGCGCCGCCGCCGACAACGGGACGGCGCAGCGCGTCGGATGTCTTCGCCGGATTCAAATTCATTCGCGGCAACCCGATTTTCCTGGCGGCGATCACGCTCGACTTGTTTGCCGTGCTTCTCGGCGGTGCGGTGGCTCTGTTGCCGATTTTCGCGAAAGACATTCTTGAAGTCGGTCCGACCGGCCTCGGCTGGTTGCGCGCCGCACCTGCTGTCGGTGCCATGATGGCCGGCTTGATCCAAACGCGGTTGCCGCCGTGGCGAACGCCGGGCCGCGTGATGTTATGGGCGGTGGTCGGATTTGGGTTCGCCACGATCGGGTTCGGATTGTCGACGAGTTTCCTGTTGTCGATGGCATGTCTGTTTCTTACTGGCGCGTGCGACTCGCTCAGTGTCGTCATTCGCACCACGCTCGAGCAATCGATTACGCCCGACCCGTTGCGCGGCCGTGTCTCGGCAATCAATTTCGTTTTTATCGGCATGTCCAACGAACTCGGAGCCTTCGAGAGCGGTGCGACGGCGGCTTTGTTCGGGGCCGTTACGTCGGTCGTCATGGGCGGTGTCGGCACGTTGATCGTTGTCGTTGCTGTACTTGGAATTTGGCCGCAGTTCGCACGCATCGGGCCGTTGCACACGCTGATGCCCGGGGATGACGGCCAGAAATGAAAAGGGGACGGCCAGTGGCCGTCCCCTTTCTGATTTCGCTGGAGGGCGATTATTTCGCCATCGCTTCCTGAGCGCCGGTTTCACCGCGCGCCTGCTCCGGGGTCCATTCCCAGGGGCTCTGCTTCTTCACAGGCTCGCGAATGACGAGGAATGGGGCGGGTGTGGGCGTCGCGGTCATGAAGGCCCAGGCCTTCTTGGCGAAATCCGGATCATCGACCCGCAATTCTTCTTTGGGCATATCGATATAAGCGTCGGTCGCGTCAGGGCACACCGTGATTGCCTTGACGTGCAACACTTTGTTGGGCGTTTCCGGCATGGTCATGCGGAACTTGAACGGGTACCAGCCGTCGGCGGGTAGTTGTTTGACGGGATTCGACCATGAAATTTCGTCCGGCACTTCGCTGACCGGGCGACCGTGCATCATGATCGGTTTGTCGAGCTTGCGCATTTTGTATTCGACGGTCCAGTTCGGGTCGAATGCCGCTTTGGCGTCGACGATGCCTTCCGGAACCTTGATGCGAAGGCCCACCACGGGGCTGGCATGGCAGCCATGGTTGACGTTCAACGTGAGCGGGGTCGAATAGCCGGCGTACGCTTCTTTCAAATCGAGCGCGTTGTGCGCCGACGCCGGCGCGGCCAGCGCCAATCCCACGGCGGCGGCAGTGGCAAACAACGTGGATTTCAGCATTTGGTGTCTCCCTCGTGATGACGGCGGCAAGGCCCGCCTTAGACCTCCCGGTCGTCCCAAGAGTAACCGAATTCCACGGCTCAGGCGAAGCGGAACCGGCCACTCGCGCAAAGGTGAAGGCCAACAGTCGGTCAATAAGGGGGTTAAGTGGCGCGCCGGGATCGGGGCTGGAGGGCGCCCTTTGAAAAATCGCCCTTGGTCAGGAACTTCT
>JAGREB010000203.1 GCA_020446775.1 Paracoccaceae bacterium | reverse complement strand
GGCGCCGTGGTGCGGCCCGTGCAAGCAACTGACGCCGCTCTTGGAGAAGCTGGTTCGCCAGTACGGCGGCAAGGTCAAGCTGGTCAAAGTCAATGTCGATGACAACCAGCAGCTTGCGATGCAGTTCCGCGTTCAGTCGATCCCCGCGGTTTACGCCTTCAAGGACGGAAGGCCCGTGGACGGTTTCATGGGCGCGCTGCCGGAAAGCCAGCTCAAACAGTTTTTCGAGAAGCTTACCGGGCGCGGCGGCAATCCCATCGATGAAGCGCTCGCCGCCGCCGATGAGATGGTCGCGCAAGGCGATCACGATTCGGCGCTCGATATCTACCAAAGCATTCTCGAGCAGGACCCCAGCCATGCCAAGGCGCTCGGGGGCGCCCTGAAAGTCTACATGGCGATGGGCCAGGACGATGTTGCGCGGCAAATGATCGACGGCTTGCCCGACGACCTCAAGAAGCTCCCCGATGTCGTTGGCGTGAAGACCGCGCTCGACCTTAAGGACGAGACCTCGAAAACCGCCGGCCAGCTGGGTGAATTCGAAGCCAAGGTCGCGGCCGATCCCAAGGACATGCAGGCCAAGCTCGATCTTGCCATGGCGCGCTTCGGCGCGGGCGACAAGGACGGCGCGGTCAACGACTTGCTCGAAATGGTGCGCGCCAACCGTGCGTGGAACGATGAAGCGGCGCGCAAGCAGTTGGTCAAGTTCTTCGAAGCCTTGGGCCCTACCGACCCGTTGACCGTAAGCGGGCGGCGGCGCTTGTCCTCGATCCTGTTTCAATAGACGAGAGCTATTGACCGCGAAGATGCGCAGCCCGGTGCAAACAAGTTTCGACGACCTGCCCGAGGAACTCGGCATCTTCCCGTTACCCGGTGCGCTGTTGCTGCCGTGGGGCCGGCTGCCGCTCAACGTTTTCGAGCCGCGTTATCTCAATCTCGTTCTCGACTCGCTCGCGGCGGGGCGGATGTTCGGGATGATACAGCCCGATAGCGATCGGGTTGCACGCGGCCGTGGTGAAAGCGACGGCAACGTGATCTCGCTGTCGACCGAACCAGCGCTTTTTTCGGTCGGTTGTGTCGGCCGGATCGCATCGTTCGAGGAAACCGACGACGGGCGCATCTTGATCGCGCTCAAAGGGTTGATCCGGTTCCGTGTCGTACAGGAACTCGAAGGCCGCAAGGGTTACCGCCGTATCAAACCCGATTACGCGCCGTTCAAGGACGACATGATGCAGCCCGGTAAGGTCGATCTCGACCGCGATACGCTGCTCGAACGGCTTAAGCCCTACCTCGACGCGCAAGGGATCCGCATCAATATCGACGTGATGAAGAACCTGTCTGATAGTACTTTGGTGACGTCGTTGTGCATGATCTGCCCGTTCGATCCGCGTGAAAAGCAGGCGCTCTTGGAATCGGGAAGCTTGCAAGACCGCGCCGAATCGTTGATGAAATTGCTGCAAATGGGCGTGTTCGATGCCGGCGGAAAACCCGACGGCCCGCGCCAATAAACGCCGAAACCGGAACCGACCATGCCCACGTCCGCCGACGTCGATCCCAAGCTGCTCGAAATCCTTGTCTGCCCGCTAACCAAGGGCTCGCTGGAATACGACCGCGCTAAACAGGAGCTGGTCAGCCGCAAGGCAGGGCTCGCCTACCCCGTGCGCGACGGCATCCCGATCATGCTCGCCGATGAGGCGCGCCGCCTCGACGAATGACTGGCGCGCCGTCTCAATGATCGGCACTCCGCCTAAAAGAATGACGGTCGGCCCATGAGCGCCACCGCGGGGCCCAACACGCATGGAGCCGGCGCGGAGCCGTGGCCGACCGAGATTTCCTACGATCCGGCGCAAAAAATCCTTCGCATCGCCTTCGACAATGCGCGTCAATTCGACCTACCGGCCGAATATTTGCGCATCGAAAGCCCGTCGGCGGAAGTGCAAGGCCACAACCCGGATGAAAAAGTCCTGGTCGCCGGCAGGCGGCATGTCGGCATCCTCGACATGGAGGAAGTGGTAAACTACGCCGTGCGCATTGTCTTCGACGACCTGCACGATACCGGCATCTATTCCTGGCGCTATCTCTACGAACTTGGCCGCGATTATGCCGAGCGGTGGCAAGGTTATCTGAGCGCGCTTGCCGATGCGGGCAAAAGCCGCGATCCCGTCTGATCAGGCGCCGCGGTCTTGCACCAACGCGCGAAGTCCGACCAGCACCGGTTCCGGGCGGATGACTTGACGAACCGGAACGGCCCTCAAATACGATTCGAATTTCCGGTGCGTCTTGTAACCGGTCCGAAACGCCGCCCGGTCGAATTGCTTCCCCAATGACGGCACCATGCCGCCGGCGACATAACATCCGCCGCGTGCCCCAAAAATTAACACCATGTCGGCGCAACACCGGCCAAGCAGTTCGCACCATCGCGCGATCACCTTTTTTGCGCGCGCTTCGCCCCGGGCCGCGCGGGTCGTGATCTCGGACGCAGACCGTGCGCGCCCGCCGCCGCGCCGGTACATCCGCAGCAGACCCGGACCGGAGAGGAGATCTTCCCACGACGTATTTGTTTGGTCCGCGCCTGTTCGGCCCGTGCCTATATGGTTTGCACCGGGCCCCGCTGCGTGCCCGCCTTCACCGTCGATCACGCACCACTTTCCATGTACCCGCTTCACCGCGCCGATCCCAAGGCCGGTGCCGGGAGCAACGACGACGCGGACAGCATCCGGATCGCCGCGGCCGGTGTGCAACGTTCGCAGGTCGACGGGGCGCAATTCAGGAACCGCGCGCGCGGTTGCCGTCATATCATTGACCAGAACGGCCCACTTGGCGCGGAGCGCGCGGCGCACGGTCCGCGCGTCCACCGATACATCTACATTGGTCAACCGGACACGGTTACCGGCCACCGGGCCGGCCGCCGCCATGGCGACGCCCGCAACCCGATAACCATCGTCGGCGGCGATCTTCCGCAAAGTCGCGGCGGCGTTGGCAAGGCTTTTCGTGGGGTGGCGCGACACGCGGCCGATGCGCCCGGAACGCAAATAAGCGATGCGGGTGTTGGTGCCGCCGATGTCCACCAGCATGACAGCGCTGTTCACGGCGAACTCGTAACGGCGGCAGGAGTCACGCCGATCGTCAGCATGGTCAGGAAGGCGTTCTGCCAGGCATTGATGTCGTGCTTTGTCAGCGTATGCATCATTGTTTGCCAGCGCCGCTTTCGCTCCGACAATGACATATCGAGCGCGGCCTCGAGCGCCTCCGACATATCGTCTTCGTCGTAGGGATTGACGATCAATGCCTCGCCGAGTTCGGCGGCGGCACCGGCAAAGCGAGACAGAATCAGCACGCCGGGATCGGCATCGTCCTGCGCCGCGACGTATTCCTTGGCGACCAGATTCATCCCGTCGCGCAAGGGCGTCACAAATCCCACCCGCGCCGTGCGATAAAGCCCTGCAAGTGCGGTTTGCGAATATCCACGGTTGACGTAGCGCAACGGGACCCAATCGTACTCGGAAAATTTGCCGCTGATCCGTCCCGTCATCAATTCGATTTCACGCCTGATCTCGCGGTACTCGGGCACGTCACTGCGCGTCGGTGGTGCGATCTCGAGGAAAAACACTTTACCGTGCAGATCTTCGCGGCGGTCGAGCATTGCGTCGTAGGCCATGAACCGGCGGTCGATTCCTTTCGAATAGTCGAGCCGGTCGACGCCGAGGATCATGGCCCGCCCGGCGATGCTTTTTCTCATTCTGTCGGAATGAACGCCGGCTTCGGGGCTGCGCGCAAGCGCGGCCAAATTCTTGGTGTCGATGCTGATCGGAAAAACGCCAAGCCTGACCTCGCGCCCGAACGCGGTGATCACGCCGGTCTCGTCGACAATGCCGCCGGCCTCGCTTTGCAGATAATTGGCGAATGCGAATGCGTCGCGTTTGGTTTGAAAACCAACTAAATCGTATGCCGTCAACGCGCGCGCCATTTCGCGGTGGCGCGGGAGAACCAGGAAAATCCGCGTCGACGGCCACGGCACGTGAAGGAAAAACCCGATCTTCTGTTTCGCGCCGCGTTTTCGCAGCTCCTCGGCAAGCGGGATCAGGTGATAGTCATGCACCCAAATCACGTCATCGGGCTTAAGCAGCGGCATCAATCGGTCGGCGAACGTCGCGTTGACGCGCATGTACGCGTCGTAATAGGCGCGGTCGAAATTCGCGAGATCGATGCGAAAGTGGCACAACGGCCAAAGCGAACGGTTGGCGAAGCCGTTGTAATAGGCGTCGTAATCTTCTTGGGATAAATCCAGTACGGCATACTCGATACCGCGCGAACGTTGGGTCCTGACCGTCGTACCGGTCTCCTTGGCGATTTGACCGCTCCAGCCGAACCACAATCCGTTGCGGTCGCGCAATGCGCCGGTCAAACCCGAGACAAGGCCGCCCTCCGCACCTTTCTGCCGGCTCGAAGGCAGGCCGACGCGGTTGGAGACGACGATCAGCCGGCTCACAACGCCGCGCTCCACGGTTTGCTGAGCAACATCGCGCTGTTGATGATGCCGACAAGGGAATAGGTCTGCGGGAAGTTGCC
>JAGREB010000202.1 GCA_020446775.1 Paracoccaceae bacterium | reverse complement strand
AACGACCGCTCGATCGCCTGGGGGATCGCCCAGCAAGCCGCACTCCAAGGCGCGAGCCTTGCGTTCACCTACCAAGGCGAAGCCCTCGAAAAGCGGGTTAGACCGCTGGCCGCCAGCGTCAATGCCCCCCTGGTCCTGCCGTGCGACGTGACCGACCCCGATTCCGTCGACGCCGTGTTCAAGGCCATGGCCGACACCTGGGGGACGATCGATTTCGTCGTCCACGGGATCGCCTTTTCGGACAAAGACGAACTGAAAGGCGCGTACCTCGACACGTCGCGCGAGAACTTCCTGCGCACCATGGATATCTCGTGCTTCTCGTTTACCGACGTGTGCCGGCGCGCCGAACCGCTGATGCCCAACGGCGGCAGCTTGGTCACGTTGACCTATTACGGCGCCGAACGCGCCATCCCGCATTACAACGTGATGGGCGTTGCCAAGGCGGCACTGGAAGCGAGCGTGCGCTATTTGGCGGTCGATTTGGGCGGCAAGAAAATCCGCGTCAATGCCATTTCGGCCGGGCCCATCAAGACGCTTGCTGCGTCGGGGATCGGCGATTTCCGCTACATCCTGAAATGGAACGAACTAAATTCACCGATGCACCGCAACGTCAGCATCGAAGAAGTCGGCAAGACCGGACTGTATTTCCTCAGCGACCTATCCAGCGGCGTGACGGGTGAAGTGCATCATGTCGATTGCGGTTATCATGTCGTCGGTATGATGGCGACGGAGTCGGCGCCGCAACTCGCCGAGTTGCTGCGCACTTTCGATTCAGGTTCCTGATGTCGAGCAATACGTTCGGCACACTCTTCCGCTTTACGACCTTTGGCGAAAGCCACGGCCCCATGATCGGGTGCGTGGTCGATGGCGTACCGCCTTTGATCCCGCTGTCCGAAGCCGATTTGCAGATTTGGCTCGACAAGCGGCGCCCCGGCACGTCGCGTTTCACGACCCAACGGCAGGAACCGGACCAGGTGCGCATTGTCTCGGGCGTTTTCGAAGGGAAAACCACCGGAACGCCGATTGGGCTCCTGATCGAGAACGTCGATCAGCGCAGCAAGGATTACGGCGACATTGCCGAGAAATTCCGCCCCGGCCACGCGGACTATACCTATTGGAAAAAATACGGTGTCCGCGATTACCGCGGCGGCGGCCGCTCGTCCGCGCGGGAAACCGCCATGCGCGTCGCGGCAGGCGCCATCGCCCGCAAAGTCTTGGTACACCGGTTGGGTGAGAACGTTTCTATTCGCGGCGCCCTGATTCAAATGGGCCCGCACGCAATCGACCGTACGAAATGGGATTGGACCGCGGTCGATCAAAATCCTTTTTTCTGCCCGGACCCCGACACGGCAAAAAAGTGGGAAACCTATCTTGACGATATCCGCAAGTCGGGATCGTCCGCCGGTGCGGTCGTCGAAGTGATCGCCAGCGGCATCCCGGCCGGACTTGGCGCTCCGATCTACGGCAAGCTCGACGCCGACCTCGCCAGTGCGTTGATGAGCATCAACGCCGCCAAAGGCGTGGAAATCGGCGCCGGGTTCGCGGCCGTGGCTTTGTCCGGTGAGCAAAATGCCGACGAAATGCGCATGGGCGACGGCGGACGGGTCGATTTCCTGTCCAATCATGCCGGCGGCATTTTGGGCGGGATATCTTCAGGACAGGACGTTGTCTCACGCGTTGCCATCAAACCGACAAGTTCGATCCTTACACCGCGCAAGACAGTCGATACCCACGGCAACAACACCGAAATCGTTACCAAAGGCCGCCACGACCCGTGCGTAGGCATTCGCGGGGTGCCGGTCGCCGAAGCGATGGTGGCCGTTGTTTTGGCCGATCATCTGTTGCGCCACGAGGCGCAATGCGGACCGCTTTGGACCCAATAACCGGAAGCGTTTTGACAATCCGGCGCTCGAATTCGCCGGTTTCGAAATGAGAGGATTCTCATGCGTACTCTTGGAAAAGCGCTGTTGTGGAGCTTGGCGACGTTCGGGTTCTTCATTTTGGCGCTGATTGGGATCGGCATTTACGGCATCACCAACGCCGACAAATTACCGAAACAGGTTGCCGAAGCGCCCGATGAAATGATCCTGGCGCTCGATTTGGACGACAATTACTCCGAAGGCGAACCTGTACGCGGTTTGGGCGCATTCGGTCTTTCGAGGTCCGTCGCCCACGACGACGCTTTGATCGCGATCCGCCGCGCCAAGGACGACGAGCGCGTCAAGGCCTTGGTGGCCACCATCAGCGAACAGGCGCGCGGCCTCGCTCAAACCCAGGATTTGCGCGACGCGATCGCGGATTTTCGCGAGTCCGGTAAGCCGACGCTGATCTTCGCCGAAACGATCGGCGAAGGCACGCCGGCCACCGGCGCCTATTACATGGCCTCGGCGTTCGAAAAGATTTGGGTACAGCCGTCGGGGACCGTCGGATTGGCGGGTATCGGAATCGAACAGCCGTTTTTCAAGGGATTGCTCGACCGGCTCGGCATCAAGGCGACGGTCATCCAGCGCAAGGAATACAAGAGCGCGATGGAAAACCTGAGCAACGACGCGATGTCCCCCGCCAACCGGGAAGCGCTCGAGTCCCTACTGGGCACATTCTACGAACAATTCGTGACGGGTATCGCCGCGGCGCGCAATATCAGCGAAGCCGATGTCCGGGCATTGATCGACCGCGGTCCGTTGCTGTCGCAGGAAGCGCTTGACGCGCACCTGATCGACCGCATCGGCTATCGCGATGAATTCGACACCGAGTACGAGACTGCCGCCGGAACCGACAAGTTGGTGGGAATCAATCGCTACCTGTCCTACCCGCCGGTGGACGACAAGCCCGACCCCGAAAAAAGCATCGCGCTGATCCATGCCGTAGGACAGATCATGCGCGGCGAGGACGGCGGACCGTTCGCGCAAAATCAAGTCATTGCGTCGGAAACCATGGCCAAAGCCGTCAAGGATGCCGCGGAGAACGACAAGATCGACGCCATCCTGATCCGGATCGATAGTCCTGGAGGCTCTTACGTCGCGTCCGATACGATTTGGCGCGAAGTCGTCCGGGCCAAAGAAAAGAAACCGGTGGTCGTGTCGATGGGCAACACCGCCGCGTCGGGCGGGTACTTCATCGCCATGGCAGCCGACCGCATTTTCGCGCAACCGACGACAATCACGGGATCAATCGGCGTGATTTTCGGGAAGGTATCTTTTGGCGAAGCTTCGGAGAAACTCGACATCAACTGGGACCGCGTCTCGTTCGGAGAATCCGCCGGAATGTACAGTTCGGTCAAAGATTTTAACGAGAAAGAGCTGGCCCGCCTGAACCAGATGATCGACTTCGCCTACAACGATTTCACGGCCAAAGCCGCGCAAGGCCGCAACAAGGACGTCGCCGAGTTGGAACGCGCCGCCCGCGGACGCGTTTGGACCGGCGTCGACGCACTCGATGCCGGATTGGTCGATGAACTGGGCGGTTTCTCGCGCGCCGTCGACTACACCAAGGAACGGATCGGCTTGGCGCCGGACGATTCAGTGTGGCTCGTCCCCTACCCGAAGCCGGAGGACCCGTTCAAAACCCTGCTTAAAGCGTTCGAGAACGGCGATCTGCCGTTTGGGATCATCAGCGGTTTGATGAACCTGTCGCGAATTGGCGGCGAAGCCGCGCCGTTACTCGAGCAGATCGACGACGCGGCCCAAACCGGCACCCGGATATATCAAGCGCCGATCACGGTCCGCTAGTCTGCGCTTCATTCCAAGCGGCCCGATCACGCGTCAGTCGGCGATCGTCTTGGTCACGCCTTTTCCGCGCAGATCAAGAATTCGACGTTGCCTTCGGGGCCCGTAATTGGACTGGGCGTTGTTCCGCGCACCGCCCAACCCGGCTGCGCGCCAAGCCAAAGGGCAATGGTCTCGCACACTTCGGCATGTAGCGCCGGATCGCGCACGACGCCTTTCCTGCCGACACGGCCCTTGCCGACCTCGAATTGCGGCTTGATGAGCGCAATCAATAGGGCCTTTGGCTTAGTCAGCGTCATGGCCGCCGGCAAGACAGTGCGTAGACCGATGAAACTCGCGTCGCACACAACCAAGTCGGCCAGTTCTGGAATTTCACCGGCGGTCAGCGCACGCGCATTGGTGCGTTCCAACACGACGACCCGCGGATCGTCGCGCAGCTTCTGCGCAAGCTGGCCGTACCCGACATCGACCGCGTAAATCTTGGCGGCCCCGCGCGCAAGCAGAACGTCGGTGAACCCGCCGGTCGACG
>JAGREB010000201.1 GCA_020446775.1 Paracoccaceae bacterium | reverse complement strand
CCGATCTCGTCAAGGAAGAGCGTTCCGCCGCGGGCCTGTTCGACCTTGCCGCTGGTTTGCTTCACCGCGCCGGTGAACGCGCCTTTCTCGTATCCGAATAATTCGCTTTCCAGAAGATTCTCGGGAATTGCGGCGCAATTGACCGCCACGAACGGTTTGTCGGCACGGGGGCTCAGCGAATGGATACCCCGGGCAACCAGTTCCTTGCCTGTGCCGCTTTCACCCAAGATCAACACGCTCACGTCCGTTCCGGCGACGCGCTCGATGGTCCGGCTGATGTCCATCATCGAAGCCGACGCAGCAATCACGCCGTCGAGCGAATTCTTGACTGCTTGCGATAATCTTCGGTTTTCATCTTCCAACTTCGAAAGATGAGCGGCCCTTTCGAGAATGAGCCGTAATTCATCGACGTCGATCGGTTTGGCAAAGAAGTCGTAGGCGCCGAGCGAGATGGCTTTGAGCGCGTTGTTCCGATCTTCGTTGCCGCTGGCAACGACAACCTTGGTTAGGGGATATTCGGCGAGGATCGACTCCAGGATCGAAAGTCCCTCGCTGGCGCCGTTGGGATCGGGCGGCAAGCCAAGATCGAGGACGACCAGCGACGGCCGGTCCTTCGCCATGACCGATAATGCGCCATTGCGGTCGTGGGCGATTTGCACCTGAAATGAATCGGCGAAAGCCCAGCGCATCTGCCGCTGAAGGCCGGGATCATCCTCGACGACGAGGAGTGCGCCCGCGGGTGCGCCGCGTTTCTCGGACGAACTAGCCATGGGTTTCTTCTGACACGACTGGCTCTCCCGCGCCACGATCGTTGCTGCACGGAAGGAAAACACGGAACGTGGTTCCTTGGCCGACCGTGCTCTCGACTTCCAATCGCCCGCCCAGTTCACGCGCGAGATTGCGGACTTGATAAGCGCCGATACCGAAACCGGTTGCTTTGGTCGTATCAAGCGGTTGGAACAGTTTTTCCTCGATAAATTTCGGATCCATGCCCGGGCCGCTGTCTTTTACGGTGAGTACGCATTGCCTGTGAGGAGGGGGGCCTTGCTCTGCCAATACTACATGCACTTCGCCCGATTCCGCAGTCGCGTCAATGGCGTTCCCGACCAAATGCGTTGCAATGGCCTCGAGCGGTTCCCGGTTTCCGGCAACAAACAACGGCTCCGGAGGCAAGTCGATGCGAATCCGGTCGGTCCGCAATCTCCAGCCGCGTGTAAGATCGGAGACCAGCGCGCACAGATCCGTCGCGCTATCGGTATTTTTCCGGCGGGTTGCGCGCAATTGCTCGAGCATTTGATGCATGCGGCCGACGGAGTTCCGAATCGTCTCCATGACATCTTTTTGGAATTCCGGATTGTCGCCGTGCCGCTCGGCGTTTTTAAGGATCAACGTCATTTGGCCGGCCAAATTCTTGATGTCGTGGATGACAAAAGCAAACTGCCGGTTGAAGTCCTCAAACCGCCGCGCTCGGGCAAGATGCCGCAACGAGAGTTCCTCGGCGATGTAGCTCGCGGCTTGACTCGCTGCCGTTCGCAGCAAATCAAAATCCTCCCAAGTCAAAGTGCGCGGCCCGCGCGATTGTCCCAGAACGACAAATCCCGGCATGCCGGTCACATGAATGAGCGGTACGAGCAGCCATGCCTTGCGATGGTTGGCGAGCCACTCGGGTATCGCCACGTCCACCGTTTCGATGCCGTCGATCTTTTTCTCTTTCAGATCGAAGACGCCGCCATGCGTTCGCATAACGGCGGCGAGTTCGTCGCGCGCAGAGATTCCCGGCAACACTTCGCCCATGTTCCACGCCGCCGCGGCGTGATAGGCGTCGTCTTCTTCCTCGTAGACCCATACGGCGCCCGACGTGCCTTCAACGATTTGCGCAAGCGCACGGACCACGCGCTCCATGATCGGGATGCTGCCGGTGCGGTCCGATATTGACGTGATGAACTTTGCCCACTCATCGCGGTAATCGTATTTGTAACTGAAGAAGTTCCGATTGATGAACCCCTTGATGTGGGCCCGGACCGAAGCCGACGCGAGCATCATGATCAACGACAGCGCCGCGACCAGGAGGAACGCCGTTTGCAGCAAGAATCCCCAAGGGTTGTCGAAATCGCTCAGGTAATATGAAACGGCGGCCATCGCGATGAGATAGCCGCCCGCGCCCAAAAGCGTTGCCGAGTGGAAAACCAGCCTGCGGGATATGTGAAGATCGACAGGCCACGTTTTTGCGCGCGCCGACGCGACGACAATCAGGGGGGCGACGATGGCGTTGACCAGACCGCGAGCGCTGAACAACTGCTCGTCGACGCGTCCGAACAGAAATGCTTCGGCGTAGAGAATAAAGTCGTACCCAAACATGACGCCAAGCGCGAAGCACAAGTTTTTCACGACCCATCGAACTTCCGTTCCGGAGTTCCGAAACAGATTTTCCACCAACAACAGGCCCGAAACCGACATTAATACGCGAGCGATGAGATTCGCCCGCAGCCAAAGGACGTCGGTAAACTGTCCGACGAACAACAAATAAATGTCCGCCCCAATCAACGTGACGGCCGAGCCGCCGGCGAGAAACGCGAATATCCAGGAAACGGCCGAATCAAAACGCCTTTTGTATGCGAAATAGAGAATGAACCCGATTACGACCATCCACGCGATGGTGCGAAGGTGTTCGAGCAAATCGATCAAGAGGCGCGATACGTCGTCAATCGACGGCGCGACGACGCGGGCGAACACAAGCAGCGCCCAAAGCGCAGTCACCAGATTCGCGACCAATAGAACGGCGCGGTACCGGTTTTGGGACCGGCTGATCGAAAGCATGCCTGCCGCAATCAAAAATGCTGCGGCACATGCTCCGTAACTGAAGGCCGTAACCTGCTCGATCATTCGCTCTGTGTGGAAGGAGGAAGGAGGCAGTTCATATTCGACAACGGGAACGTCAGCGCGCGCCCTCACGCCAAATTACGACGCGGGCGGTCTGGAACAGGATAACCGCATCGAGAAATAGATTCCAATTTTTGACGTAATAAAGATCGAAGGCGAGTTTCGCTTTGGCGTCCTCGTCCGACGCGCCATAGGGGTAATTGATTTGCGCCCACCCCGTGAGGCCGGGTTTGACGTGGTGTCGGACGTCGTAATAGGGGATTTTCTTCTTGAGTTCCTCGACAAACTCCGGCCGCTCGGGGCGCGGTCCTACGAAACTCATTTCGCCCATCAGAATGTTTATGACCTGGGGAATTTCATCGATTCGAGTCTTGCGAATAAATGCGCCGACTTTGGTGACACGCGAGTCGTTGGTTTGCGCCCAGCGCGCAACGCCATCGCGTTCGGCATCGGAGCGCATGCTGCGAAACTTGAAGATCGAATATGGTTTCCCATCCAATCCCACTCGAATTTGCCGGTAGAATATCGGCCCCGGGCTATCGAATTTGACGAGGATTGCGGTCACCAACGTAATAGGAAGGGTGATCAACAGCAGCGCCGTGCTCACGAAGATGTCGAAGCAACGTTTCGTAAAGTCACGCTGGAAGTTGACCTTGAACCCGTTCGAGAAAATCAACCAGCTCGGCGCGACTTCGTACAAATCGATCTGTCCGGTCTGCCGCTCCCAAAATGTTGGAAAATCGGTCACCGCGACGCCCGACAATTTGCACGTCAACAGGGCATCGAGGTCGAGACCGCGCCGCTCCCGCGAGGCGACGACAATTTCGTCGACATTGTGCTCCGACGCGACGGCTTGCAGCCCGCCCGGCTTTTCCAGCGCGCCATTCTTAATGATCAAGGCGTCGTCGAGGTGGGGGTCTTTGGCTTCGGTCCCAACCGGAAGAAATCCGACGGCATGATAGGGGCTGCGTGAGTGCCCATCGAGGTTTGCGATTTTCGCTGCACGTTCATCGACACCTAAGACGAGCACGCGCCTTTCGAGTACAGTGCCGTTAAAATTGGTCGACAGAATATTCAGCCGGAACAGCAATGCCACCGCGCAATAACCAGCGCACGCGCCGAGTGTGATCGCGTAGTAGAGTTTCAAATTTGCTTGCGGCCAGGCGAGTATTTCCGAAAGCGAAATGACGACCGCCATCATGAAGTACATCAGAACGGATACCGTCAGGAGCCGCGCAAAAAGCTCTTGGATGTCGCTGAACGTATCTTTGTTGTACATGCCGCAAGCGGACGAGGTCAGAAACGCGATCGCGCAGAACGTCGGCGTCAATAACCACTGGCCCGGCAAGGGCACGAAAGATCGGGTCGCGACGTAGAGTGTGATGATCTTGAAAATGTTGTAGAGCGCGATGAACGCGGCCAGTTCAAAGACCGCGAATAAGATGGCGCGGAGCGAGATATAATGACCAAATATTCGGACCATGGCGCGCTCGTGAACGACTGAGTTGCGCCCGTCCGGATAACTTTCCGGCGCCGGCCGCTCGGACGTGTGCGCGCTTCAATGAAACGATATGCGACCGGTCAATACCGCTCTGGCACACCACACCCCCAAAGCCAGCGCGATACACCAAATAGACGAGCGATACAAGCAAACTACTCGCGCAAAAGCAGCAAATCCGACTGGTTCAACATTTGGCTGGCAATCGTTGCGCCTGTCGCCAAGCATTTGTTCATTATCGTCTCATCGGCGTTGCCGCCGGACAGTACGATACCGACCCGCCGGCCTCGGAAATGGTCTCGATTTCTGAGAATCGCAGCGAGTCCGACCGCGCCGCTCGGTTCGACCACTAGTCCGAACGTCACCGAAAGAATCGCCATTGCGGCCGACACGGCGTCGTCATCGACACTGAAGAATCTGTCGACGTAATCGCGGTTGATCGCCCACGTCAATCGGCCGGGGGTCGTGGCCAACAAGGCATCGCACAAGGCGGGCCCCGCAGATGCGTTGACGGCGCGCGCGCCGGTCATCTGCGTCCGACGATGATCGTCAAATCCGTTCGGCTCGACACCGATCAATTCGCATTCCGGCCATAGGGATTTCGCCGCAAGCCCTGTGCCGGCGATCAGCCCGCCGCCCGACACCGGCGCCATAAGCGCGTCGAGTTTGACATTCTGCGTGCGTGCCTGCCGCGTGATTTCGAGGCCGAGTGTGCCCTGGCCGGCAATAACCGCTTCGTCGTCGTAGGACGGAACGACGACCAGGCCGCGCTCGGCCGCGATATGACGGGCGATTGCTTCGCGATCCTGGCCGGCGCGATCATAGCCGACGACGGTCGCGCCAAAAGATTCCGTATTTGTGCGTTTGATGTGTGGGGCATCGTGCGGCATGACGATGACGGCCGGCGTGCCCACTTGGGCGGCGGCGGCCGCGACTCCTTGCGCATGATTGCCCGAGGACCAGGCGATAACGCCGCGGCGGCGCTCGTCGTCGCTCAGTTGCAAAAGCCGATTGAGAGCCCCGCGAATCTTAAACGATCCGGTTCTCTGAAGGCATTCGGCCTTGAAATACAAATCCGCGCCTAGGGCCCGATTCAGCCTGTTCGAATGGAGCAAGGGCGTTTCGGAAATGTGCGCCGATATTCTTCGATCCGCGGCGGCAATGTCCGCGGCCGTCAGCGTCAAATGCGCACCGCTTCGAGTTCCCGAACACGCGGCGATTGCGCCTTCGCCCGGTGATCCGTCGCAACCCAGGTATACACGGCGGGAAGAACGAACAAGGTGAACACCGTTCCGATGGTCATCCCGGCGACCACGACCACCCCCAATGCGAAACGCGCCGCCGCGCCGGAGCCGGTCGCGAAGATGAGTGGCATTAGACCCGCGACCATGGCTGCGGTTGTCATCAGGATCGGCCGCAAGCGTACGCGAGCCGCGCGTTCGATCGCCGTTCTGCGGTCGCAGCCTTCATCGATCTGCAATCCCCGTGCGAACGAGACCATCAGAATTCCGTGTTTGGAGATCAAGCCGATCAATGTGACCAAGCCTACCTGCGTGTAGATATTCATCGACGTCACGCCGAAGAACAGCGGCAGCAAGGCGCCGCAGATCGACATCGGCACGCTGACCAAGATCACGAGCGGATCGCGCAAGCTTTCGAATTGAGCCGCCAGGACGAGGTAGATGATGATGAGCGCGAACCCGAACGTGTAAAACAGCTGGTCGCCTTCCTGGATGAACTGGCGGCTGTCCGACAGGAACGAAGTCACGTATTCGCGCGGAAGACTCGCGCCGTAATCTTGCAGGAAAGCGACGATATCTCCCATCGCCGCGCCGGGCATCGGCACCGCCGAAAACGTCGCCGCATTGAGCTGGTTGAAGCGGGTCAAAGCGTTCGGCTGCACCGCTGTGCCGACCGAAACCACGGTCGACAACGGAATCTCCCGCCCGCTTTGCGTACGAACGTAATACTTCGTGAGTTCTTCGCCCGAGAACCGCAACGCGCGGGGAACCTGTGGAATCACTTCATAGGACCGGCCGTCGAGGGCGAAGCGGTTGACGTAATTCTCGCCGACCAGAATCGCGAGCGTGCGCGATATGGTATCCATGCGGATTCCCAGATCGTTCGCCTTGGCGCGGTCCACGTGCAGATGCACGACCGGATTGTTGAAGTTGAGGTTGCTGTTTTGAACCATGAATAGACCGCTATCGCGGGCCTTGGCCTTGAGATCTTCCATCGTGTTGTAAAGCGCCTCGTAACCGACCGGGCCCGAAATAACGAACCCGACCGGCAATCCGCCCGATCCGCCCGGAAGCGGCGGAATCGAGAACGCGAACCCATTAACTCCATCCAGCTTGCTCAAACTTTGCTGGATGATCGGAATCAGTTCCATGGCGCTGCGATCGCGTTCCTCGAACGGTTTGAGACGCAAAGCGGCGAGGCCGGAATTTTGTCCTTCCCGGCCGTTCCATTGGAAACTCATCGCGCCTTCCGGAAATTGATTCAAAGCCGCCGCCACTTTGCTGGTGTAAGCGCCCATGTAGTCGATATTGGCGAATTGCGGCCCTTCGAATGTCGAGATCACCACGCCCTGATCTTCGGCCGGCGCCAACTCGGCGCGCGTATTCAGGAACAGAAAGCCGACCGACCCAAGTACAGCGATCGCGAACATCGCCACGACAGGACGGAAATTGAGCGTGGTCGACAATTGCCGCGCGTACCAGTCCGTGACACGCTCGAATCCGCGGTCGATCGTTTGGGCGAAGCGGCCGTGGAAATCTTCTTGGCGAAGCAGCGTCGAACACATCATCGGCGACAAAGTCAGTGCCACGAATCCCGAGATGACGACCGCACCGGCAAGGGTGAAGGCGAACTCGCGGAACAGCGTGCCGGTCAGTCCGCCGAGAAACCCGATCGGCGCATAAACGGCGGCAAGCGTGATCGTCATCGCGATCACGGGTCCGACGATCTCGCGTGCGCCGACCAATGCCGCCTTGAGCGGCGACATGCCTTCTTCCATGTGCCGGTGAACGTTTTCCACGACGACAATCGCGTCGTCGACGACGAGGCCGATGGCCAACACCATGGCCAGCATGGTGAGCAAATTGAGGCTGAAGCCGAACGCCAGCGCGAACGCCGACATACCGATGATCGACATCGGAATGGTGACGATTGGAATCATCACCGAGCGAAGCGTTCCGAGAAACAGGAAGATCACGATAATCACGACCACAACGGCTTCGCTCAGTGTTCCGACAACTTCGTCGATCGACTCTTGAATCGATTCCGATGTGTCGAACGGAATCTTGACGGTTACACCGGGCGGCACGACCCGCTCGATCTCGGGCAACAGCGCTTTTACGCCTGCGGCAAGCGTCAACGGATTGCCGCTCGGGGTCGGTGAAATCCCGACCACGACGGCGTTTTGACCGTCGGCAAACGCGCTTGAATTGCTGCGCTGCCCGCCCAATTCGACGTGACCGACGTCTTCCAATTTGACCAATGCGCTGCCGTCGGCCTTGACCACGAGGTTTCGGAACGCCTCGACGTCGGTCAACGACGTATCGGCCGTGATGTTGGTGACGACGAAATAGCCCTTGGTTTGGCCGGGCGCCGATTGAAAGTTATTGGCGCGAATGGCGGTGGCGATGTCGTCGGCGGTGACGCCGCGCGCCGCCATGCGCATGGGATCGAGCCACACGCGCATTGCCAGCGCCTGTCCGCCCAGGGTTTCGACGGTGGCCACGTCCGGCACGGTGGACAGGATCGGCTGCACGACGCGTGTGATAAAGTCGGTGATCGATGCGGTCGACAAATCCCGGCTGCCGAACGCAAGGAAGATCGTCGGCAGCGCTTGCCCGGTCGACTTGCTGATCACCGGATCATTGGCTTCTTGCGGGAGCTGGAATTTGACTTCCTGGACCTTGGCCATGACCTCGGTCATCGCCACGTCCGGATCGTAATTGAGACGGACGAAAATGGTCACCGTGGACCGGCTCTGCACAGAACTCGACGTCATGTAGTCGATGCCGTCGACCGCGCCAACCGCGCGCTCGATCGGGGTCGTGATGAACCCTTGCATCAATTCCGGCGGCGCGCCGGGATAAGCGGTCGAAACCGTAATAATCGCGTTGGTCAATTCCGGGAACTGCCGCACCGGCAAATCGAACAAGGCACGCAGTCCGATCAGCAGGATCAGGAGGCTGGTGACGATCGAGAGGATCGGACGGCTGATGAACAAATCTGTGAAACGCATCTTCGGCTCGTTATCAAACGCAAAAGGAATTCCAGCGGAAAGGCGACGCTCAGGGAATCGGAATTTCGTTCGGCGTGGTCAACGTCGGCTGGTCGTTCAACAGAATCTGACTTCCATCGAACAGTTTGATCAGCCCGGTGGTGACCACGCGGTCGCCCGACTTAAGACCGCTGGTAATCGCGATCCTGCCGTCGTGGCGGTTTCCGGTCGTGACGGTGGTGCGCTTGGCTTGATACATCGGCTGGCCGTTTTCACCGGCCGGGCCATCGTTCGCGACGTACACCGTGCTGCCGTACAACGAATATTCAAGCGCCGTTTCCGGCAGCGTAATGATGTCGGTTTGCGGCGGCAGCATGACCTTCAAGTTGGCGAACATTCCCGGGCGCAAGGCGCGGTCGGTGTTTTCGATTACGGCCTGAAGGCGAATCGCACGCGTGCCCATGTCGATTTGTGGATCGATCACGGCGATCAATGCCGTGAACGTGCGGTCCGGGAAGGCGTCGACCGTCAGTTCGACGGTCTGTCCCAGGGCCAGGCGCGGTTGCGCCTGCTCGGGCAGCGTGAATTCGACGTAAAGGTTATCGATGTTGGTCAGGGTCACGATTGTCTCGCCGGCCTTGAGGTACTGACCGACTTCGATTTGGCGCAGCCCAAGTATGCCGTCGAAAGGCGCGCGCACGGTTTTCTTGGCGATCAAAGCTTCGACGCGGGCGATCGCGGCGGTGGCCACGTCGAATTGGCTCTGCGCCTGATCCAGCTGGGCTTGCGAGGCCGCGCCTTGTTTTTTCAGCTCACGCATGCGGCGCAACGTCGCGTCGGCCAACTTTTGCTGCGCGCGGTAATTGTTGAGGTCGGCTTGTTCCGTCGAATCGTTCAGTTGAACCAACACGTCGCCCTGCCGGACTTCGCCGCCGGGAACGAATGTGAACGCGTCCACCCGTCCGTCGGCTTCGGGCGATATGGTGACCCAGTTGACGGCCGCGACCGATCCAATGGCGGTCAAGATGCGCGGAAACTCTCCCGCCGCCACCACTTCGGTATTCACCGCTAAAGGCGCGGGCCGGTTCGACGCGAAGAATGCCTTCATCGCGTTGTTTCTGAAAATGTTGAACCCGACCAGTGCCCCAAGCACAAGGACTAAGATCAGCCCCGTCACGACGAACGCGCGCGTCATGCGCCCGCGCGATACCGGAGCGTGGCTGGCCGCGATGGGCTCGGGTTTAGGGTCGTGTGTATCCTGATAGTTCATGTCGTGTACCAATTCGCAAAATCGCCGGTCTGAAGATGACGCCGGCGCACCATCGTCATGCCGTTTTTCTGAGTGATTCGGCGTCTTGTCCGCCGTCTTCGCTTTTCTCGATGAACCGTTCGATCGCTTCGGTCCGCACGCCAAGACCGCGCAGAATAAAGCACGTCGTTTCTTGCACGCGGCACCGATCCTCGTGCGCATCGCCAAAACGCGCCCGGTCAGGCAAGGCGAACGTCCCAATAATGATTTGCATCTGCGCCATCAATCGAAAAGCCGCGTCCGCGGACATCTCGCCCGTCAGGTCGCCGCTTTCCCGTGCCGCCGCGATACACGGCGCCAGAACCGGTTTGACGATGTCCTCGAACACTTGCATGCCCGCGACGGCGAATTCGCCGTCCTCCAATAAACTGCGCATGAACAACAAGTGGC
>JAGREB010000200.1 GCA_020446775.1 Paracoccaceae bacterium | reverse complement strand
ATTGCAGCCGCCTGCCGCCACCCGGCTTGCCAAAGCCGCCTTGCGCCCCTATAGCGGCAGTCGAGAGGTTGGCGCGGGCAGGCGTCGCGCCAACCCGGTCAGGTCCGGAAGGAAGCAGCCGTAACGAGTTTCGGTTCGGGTCGCCGTCCAGTCTCTCACCTTATTCACGCCGCCGGACCCCATTTGCCCATGAACGATTCCCGCAACACCGACGCGCCCAAAAAGAAGGGCGGCGCGGGAGGCGGAACCGCGGCGCCGCCGGCCGAAAAGGCACCGGCCGATAAACCGTCGGCTTATCGCGTCCTCGCCCGCAAATATCGCCCGGTCACCTTCGATCAGTTGATCGGCCAGGAAGCGGTGGTGCGTACGCTGACCAACGCCATCACCTCGGGCCGTATCGCGCAGGGCTACATGCTGACCGGTGTGCGCGGCGTCGGTAAGACGACGACGGCCCGTTTGATTGCACGCGCCTTGAACTGCATCGGACCCGACGGCAAGGGTGGCCCGACCGTGACGCCGTGCGGCGTGTGCTCGAACTGCTCTGCCATCGCCGAAGACCGCCACGTCGACGTGCTTGAGATGGACGCCGCCAGCCGTACCGGCATCGACGACATCCGCGAGTTGTTGGAAGGCGTGCGTTACCGCCCGACCTCGGCGCGCTATAAAATCTATATCGTCGACGAAGTGCACATGCTGTCGGAAAAGGCGTTCAACGCGCTTCTGAAGACGCTTGAGGAACCGCCGGAGCATGTGAAGTTTATTTTCGCCACCACCGAAATCCGCAAGGTGCCGGTGACGGTGTTGTCGCGCTGCCAGCGTTTCGATCTGCGGCGTATCGAATCTGATCGTCTCGCAGCCTTGTTCCGCGAAGTGGCCAAATCCGAAGGGGCGGCGATCGAAGACGGCGCATTGAGCCTGATCGCGCGTGCAGCCGACGGCTCGGCACGCGACGGGCTTTCGCTGCTCGACCAAGCGATTTCGCAAGCGGCGGGCGACGGCGCCGCGGTCACCGAGAACGCCGTGCGCGATATGTTGGGCCTCGCCGACCGTGCGAAAGTGTTCGATCTGCTCGACGCGGTGATGAAGGGTGACGTGAAATCGGCGTTGAATTTGCTCGCCGATCAGTACGCCGCTGGCGCCAACCCCATCGTCGTCGTGCAAGACATGCTCGAGTTGGTGCATTGGCTGACGCGCATCAAACTCGCGCCGGACGGCGTCAGCGATCCGGGCCTTGCCGAGACCGAACGCACGCGCGGCGCGGCCATGGCGACGCAGTTGTCCGTGCCCGTGCTGTCGCGTGCGTGGCAGATGCTCATCAAAGGTCTCAGCGAAGCACGCAACGCGCCGCTGCCGTTGCAGGCCGTGGAAATGCTTTTAATCCGCATGGCCTATGCGACCGACTTGCCGACGCCGGCCGATGCCCTCAAGCAACTCGAAAGCGGCGGAGCCGTCGCCGTTAATTCGGGTGCCGTGAAGTCCGGGGCCGCTGCGCCATCCTCATCCTCATCCACGTCGTCGTCGAATTCGGGGCCGCGCGCCGCGTTGGCGGTGGCGGCCGCAGCACCGGTGTCCGTGCCGCGCGCGTCTGTACAGCCTTCGGCACAACACTCTGTGCAACCGGCCACGCAATCCGAAGTCGCGCACGATCCCATGCCCGAAAACTTTGCTTCCGCGGTGGCGTTGTTCGAGCGCCATCGCGAAATCAAGTTAGCGGCGCTGCTCAAGCGCAACGTTCGCTTGGTCAAATTCGAGACCGGGCGCATCGACATCAACCCCGACAAATCCTGCCCGACCGATCTTTCCGGTCAGATGGGCAAACTGCTCGGCCAATGGACCGGCCAGCGCTGGATGGTCAGTGTAGTCGCCGCCGGCGGCGACAAGACCCTCTATCAACAGGACCTCGACCACGCCAAGGCCGATCCGCTGGTGGCCTCGATTCTCGAGGCGTTTCCCGGCGCGAAGATCGACGCGATCAAACGCGCCGAAGATAAATGATCGCGGCGCGGCACTGAATACCCAGGCTTATGATACCCAGGCACGCACCCAAGCACGGAGTTTGTTTACGATGAGTAATGTCGGTCAGATGATGAAGAAGCTTCAGGACATGCAGGCCCGCATGACCGAGATGCACGAGAAACTGGCCGCGACCGAACTGACCGGTGTTGCCGGCGGCGGCATGGTGCAGATCGTGATGACCGGCAAGGGCGAGACGCGCCGCATCACCATCGATCCCAGTCTCGTCAATGCCGCCGAGAAGGACGTGCTCGAGGACTTGATCGTCGCCGCCATCAACGATGCCCGTGCGAAGGTCGATGCCGAAGCCCAGGAACAAATGGGCAAACTGACGGGCGGTTTACCGTTGCCGCCCGGTTTCAAGATGCCTTTCTAGTTTGGCTCGTCGTTTTCCTCGCACGAAATTTCCCCTCCCCCAACGAGGGGAGGGGTTAGGGGTGGGGGCTCAATTCCGAGATGAATATGATGATTTCGTTTTCTCACCCCACCCGGCCGGCATACGCCGTCCACCCTCCCCGTCGAGGGGAGGGAATCCTGAAAGCCTGAACCTCTATGGCCGGCGCCGAGATCGAAGCGCTCATCCGCCAACTCGCCAAGCTGCCGGGCCTGGGTCCGCGCTCGGCGCGGCGGATTGCATTGGCGTTGATCAAGCGCCGCGAGTCGATGCTCGATCCGCTGGTGCGCGCGCTCACCGGCGCCGCCGACACGGTCAAGATTTGTTCGGCGTGCGGCAACTACGACAGCCAAGACCCTTGCGCCATCTGCTCCGATCCGCGCCGTGATGCCAAGATGATCTGCGTGGTCGAGGATGTCGCCGACATCTGGGCGTTGGAACGCACGGCTGCCTATCGGGGGCGTTATCACGTCACCGGCGGACTGCTTTCGCCGCTCGACGGTATCGGACCTTCCGATCTCAAGATCGAAAAGGTCGTCAAACGCGTGTCGGATGACGGTGTAACCGAAGTCATTCTCGCCTTGGCAGCGACGGTCGAAGGTCAAACCACCGCCCACTACATCGCCGAACGGCTTAAACCCACCGGCGTCGCGGTGTCCGGCCTTGCGCACGGTGTGCCGGTCGGCGGCGAACTGGATTATCTCGATGACGGCACCATCTCGGCGGCGCTCAAAGCCCGCCGCCCAGTGTGACAGTTTTTATCCACGCTTTGGGTCGCGTTTCGCGGCTGCCATGGCGCCGCCACAATCCCGGCGCAACGTTTAACGGCGAAGACGACCGCTCGGGTTGGTTTCGGGTGGCTTGATTTCCAGCCGGTGCCACTCCAGATTCAAAGCGGATTTCGGTTCCACGTTTCGGCCTTGGGTGTCGGCCGGACAAAGGAGGTTCGGATGAAAGTGCGTGTTTTAGCCTTGGCCCTGATCGGTGCCGCGTTGTCGGCATGCGTGGGCCCGCGCTATGTCACCTCGGACGTGACCCGCTTTCACACCCTGCCGGCATCGCCCAGTGGGCAGACCTTCGCCATTGTCGCCGCCGACAAGGATCAGGAACAAAGCCTCGCCTTTCGCCAGTACGCCGATTTGCTCAATGCGAACCTGACGCAAGTCGGTTTGCGCCAGTTTTCGGGCGAAGCGGGCAAGCCCGACTATGTCGTGACGCTGACCTACAACGTCGAAGGCCCCAGCCCCGACGTACGCACCCGGAATTTCAGCGTCAGCATGGGTTACGGCTATTGGGGCCGTCACTGGGGCTTGAACGGCGCCTACGATCCGTGGGGCAGCTCTTACTCCAACACCCAGCAGGTCTATACCCGCCGCGTCAATCTCGACATCTACAAGGGTGCCACCTGGGGCACGTCTAATCCCGAAAAAGTGTTCGAAGGCCGCGCGCTCAGCGAAGGCCTTAACGGTCAGGTCGAACCGGTGATGCCCTACATTATCGATGCGTTCTTCAAGGACTTCCCCGGCTCGTCCGGTTCGACACGTACCGTGCGCGTCGAAGTCCCGCCCGATTCAGGCGTGACCGAGACCACGACCAGCGGCACGTCGCGCTCGAATATGTAAGCCGGACAATTAACTTCGATTAGTCATTGCCCGAATTATTCGGGCAATCCATCAAGCAAGTTACTTTATTGGAACTATGGACCACCCGGACAAGCCGGGTG
>JAGREB010000199.1 GCA_020446775.1 Paracoccaceae bacterium | reverse complement strand
CGAAGATCGAAGCCGGGAAGCTCGATCTTGAAGATGTGTCGATGTCCATCGCGGATATTCTCGAAGGCGTGGCGACCACGCTGACACCCAACGCGGTGAAAAAAGGCATTCGGATTCTGACGTTCGTCGATCCCAATATTCCTGAAGCGTTGTCGGGCGATCCGGTCCGTGTGCGGCAGATCCTCTTCAATCTGGCCGGCAACGCCATCAAGTTCTCCGAGAAAAAAGATGTGCAGCTGCGGGCCAGGCTGGCCGAACATCATCGCGACGACGGAAGGCTCGGCGTGCGGTTCGACATCATCGATCGGGGGATCGGCATCTCACCGGCGAATCAGGCCAAACTATTCCAGGCGTTTTCACAAGCCGAATCGACGACGACGCGGCGATTCGGCGGAACAGGCCTGGGTCTCGCGATTTGCAAGCGTCTGACCGAACTTATGAACGGTCATTTGGGCGTCGAGAGCGCCGAGGGAAAAGGTTCGACGTTCTGGGTCGAGCTTCCGTTCACAGTTGCCGATCACGCCCGAACGCACGAGAAAAAGCGCGAACTATCGGGGCTCACGGCTTGGATCGTCGCGGCGCCGCCCGATCGCCGTGACGTGATCGATACGTATTTATCGCATTGGGGCGCCGATGTTGCGCACTTCGATACCACGACCGGCGTCGTCGAGCGGCTTGGCGAGGCGTTGCGCGCCAAGGCGCCGCCCGATGCGATCATTCTCGATTTCGAATTCGATACTTCCCGGCAAAGCGAGGCCGTCGAAGCCATACGTGCGGCGCAAAAACGCCGCTCCCATAAAATTCCGCAAATCGTCCTTGAAGATTACCAACATCGCGGCGCGCGAATTCGTAATGGCGACACCATCACGGTCGATGCGAATCCGCTGATCCGCTATCGGCTGATTACCGCGGTTGCTGTGGCCGCCGGCCGCGCGAGCCCCGAAGCGGCTCCGGTGAACGTCGAATCTGTGATTGAGAAAAAGAGCGCGCCGACCGTTGAGGAAGCTTTTCGGCGTGGCGAACTGGTCTTGTTGACCGAGGATAACCTGACCAATCAAGACGTCATCCGCCGCCAACTCGGTCTTCTGGGGTATGCGTGCGAAGTCGCGAACAACGGCGCGGAAGGCTTGAAGGCTTACAAATCGGGCCGTTACGCGATGATTTTGACGGATTGCCACATGCCCGAAATGGATGGCTATGAAATGACGGGCGCCATCCGCAAGGCCGAGGCCGGTTCGAAGGCCCGTATACCGATCGTTGCCGTAACCGCCAACGCCCTGCACGGCGAAGCGCAGCGCTGTCTGGCTGCCGGTATGGACGACTACGTCAGCAAGCCGATTGCGATGCAGGCGTTATCCGCGATCTTCAAGAAATGGCTGCCGCACGCGTCAACCGCCGATGCGAAACCGGAACCGCACAGCGCGAGCCCGGCTGAAGCGAACCAATTGCAAACGCCGCCGGTCCCGGCCGACCCGCCGTCTCCAGCGCCCATCGACGACCGCGCCATCAAGGACATGTTCGGCGACGACGAAGCGACCTTCAAGGAAATCCTGTTGTCGTTTGTCGACCCCTCGAAAGGCATCGTCGCCGATATTCTTGCCGCGTCGGCCAGCAAGAGTGCGGCCGACGTCAAGGATGCGGCTCACAAACTCAAATCCTCGGCGCGCACCGTCGGCGCCAACGACCTCGCGGATACCTGCGCCGCGCTCGAAGCGGCCGCGAAGGCGAACGACTGGACCACGATCGAGAAACTGGCGCCGTTGTCGGAGCGGCAATTCAAAGATGTCGCGGATTATGTAGCCAATATTTGATGACAAGGACCGCCGTCCTCGGGGATGACAAGGGCGGCGGCATGGGGGAAGCATGGACAAATTGCCTGAGTTCGCTGACAAGAAATTCCTGGTCGTCGACGACGAAGCATTCATGCTGAGTATGATCGACCGCATGCTGAAGCAGGTCAAAGCCGGTTCGATCGTCAAGGCGACGGATGGCGGAACCGCACTGCGCGCGGTGAAGGATAACTTTACGCAAGTCGACTGCATTATCAGCGACTGCAACATGAAGCCGATCAACGGCCTGCAGCTGTTGCGCGGTGTGCGCATGGGGCTTAATCCGAATATCCCGCGCGATATCGCATTTATCATGCTGACCGGTCATGGCGAAACTGAGCTGGTCAAAAGCGCCATCGCGCTCGATGTCAGCGGTTACGCCGTCAAACCCGTCTCGCTGGAAAAGCTGGCGCACACAATCACCCAGGCCTTGAAAAAGACGTGTGACCTGAAAGAGCCGGAATACTACAAGGGCGTCAAACTGCCGGAGATTCAATCGGGATTCGCCGAAGATCAATCATCGCCGAAAGCATGGACCATCCTGCCGCGTGCAAGCCCATTCAAGACCAACACCGCGCTTAAGGATAAGATCGAACAGTTCAAGAAGGAGCACGCGACCCGCGACGGTGAGGGAGACATCAAGATCAAGAATCGCCGCCAGTGCCGCGTTAATGAACTGCACGAGGGTCAAATTCTCGCCGAGGACATCGAGGCCGAAGAAGGGGTGATTCTGCTGCGCAAGGGCACCCAGCTCACCAAGGGGATGATCAATCGCCTGCGTGAATTAGCGACCGACACCCAAGCCGATCAATCGGTATGGGTCGGTGAATTGGCCGACTAATTGGCCAATTAGCCCGTCGCCGCGTTCGCCGGGACTTAAGAAAAATCCCCGGCCAATGCGGCGCGCACGGTTTCGGGCATCACCGCCATGTGGCCGTAATTCTCGTGCTCGATGCCCAGGATAACCTGGGTGCCTGCCGCTTTGAATTTCGCCACTTGTTCAGGGGTGAATTTGAACGTGATGAAATGAACCGATGATGTTTTGCCGTCGGGTGTGGTGCGGTCGGTGTCGTCTTCCGGTTCGCCCATCACTTTTTCGCCGGCAAAGCCGATGAAGATCTTGTCTTCGATATGGCCGAGCGTGGCGAGCACGCGACCGCGTTTCACCTCGTCCTCGATCTCGATCAACATGGTGGCGACGAGTTCTTGGCCCTTCGGAATCAGCGGATTGTAGGCGTCGAGTTCGCCCGCGATCTGCTCTTCGCCGCCCTTTTCGATGTAGAGCATTTCATGCACCTGCGCCCACATCGTGTCGTAGTTCTCGAAATGGAAGGTGGCGAACGGGCCGACGATCAGACGGCGCGCCTTCTTGACTTCGACCAGCTTGGCGCGGTGATCGCGGCGAATTTTGGTGTATTCCGCGATCGGCATGATGTCGGCGCGGGTGA
>JAGREB010000198.1 GCA_020446775.1 Paracoccaceae bacterium | reverse complement strand
AGATCGGCTGGAAGCAGCAGTGGGACGACTGGTCGATGACCTTGGCCATGTTCTACATCGACTGGAAGAACCAGCCCTTCCCGGCGGTCATCTTCCTGCCGACGGGCGGCACCTCGTCGTTCCGCGGTCCGGGTGACTCCAAGTACTCGGGCTTCGACCTCGAAGTGAACGGCCAGGTTACCGATTGGCTCGGCTTCACCGGCACCGTCGGTTACAACAACGGCGTGATGAGCAATTATTCGAACTTCGGTTCGAATGAGAGCGCCGGCCTGGCAGCGCCTGGCGTTGTGGCATCGAACGGCAACCCGGTGCGTAACAACCCGGAATGGTCGGGCTCCTTCAGCCCGGTCATCACCGGCTCGTTGTACGACCACAACTGGTTCGTCCGCCTCGACTACCTGTATCAGAGCAAGTCGTACACCGACTACTCGAAGTACAACATCAACCCGTCGCGGGCGACGGTGAATGCCAATGCCGGCATCGACGTCACCGACAACCTCTCGTTCGAGGTGTACGGCGTCAACGTCTTCAACGACAAGACGCTGCCGACCACATCGGGAACCACAACCGCCATCGGCGCACGCAAGATCTTCAGCGGCGCGCCCACGTTGCGTGAGTTCGGTCTCCGCCTGAAGGCCAACTTCTAAGCCTTCACACAGCCTTCACGACAAAGGGCGGCTCGCAAGAGCCGCCCTTTTTGTTTTTGCGGTGGGCGCAAAGCACATTGCCCCCCGGACTCCAGGCGTACGCTCTAACCGGTGCAATTTCTCTCGCGGCGCGGGTGTGGGTGTGGGTGTGACTTTGGCGACACAAATCTTGATATTATGAACACCAGTCGAACATTCGACTCATCTTGCTCTTTTCAATCTATCTCTAGTCATGGCTAATACTTAGTTGCTCATTATTTATCACTTATTTCGATTTCAATAATCGAAAAACAAAATGTGATGACGAGGCAACGCTCTTGATTATTGAAAGGGGGCTTTAATGCGCCGCGATCCACTAATTCTTGTTTTGATGGCATCCGTTGCCTTACCGGCAGCGGCTCATGCCCAGCAGTCGTCCCAGCGGGCGGCGCTCGAAGAAATCGTAGTCACCGCCCGTAAGCGCAGTGAAAGCATCTTCGAAATTCCCGTCTCGGTCAGTGCCATGACCGGCGCGGCGCTGGCTCAGGCCGGCATCACCACCGGCCAGGACATGTCGGACCTGATCCCCGGGCTCGATTTCCGCCAAGTCGGCTTCGTCGGCCTCGACAACAACATGCGCTTCCGCGGCATGATCCAGCAGATCATCACGCCTTCGACACAGATCGGCGCTTTGTTCTGGGACGGCTCCTACATCGGCGGCGGCGGCGGATTCCTGCCGCTCGGCGATATGGAACGCGTCGAAGTCATCAAAGGTCCGCAGACCGCGTACTTCGGCCGCAACACCTTCGCCGGCGCTGTCAACTACATCCCCAAAATGCCGGGCGATACGTGGGAAGGCAACATCGTGGCGCAGTGGTCGCCGACCGAACATGACAAATTCAACGTCAACGCCGGCGTCGGCGGTCCGGTCACCGAAAAATTCGGGATCCGCGTGTGGGGCGGTTACAACCGCACCGGCGGCAACCTGAGCTTCGGCGACGGTGAGCCGTTCGGCCAAATCACTTACAAGTCGATGACCAGCACGATGACGCTGAATCCAAGCGATTCAGTGCGTCTGAAGCTGACCGGCTATTATACTTACGAGACCGATACGTCCCTCGGCGTCGGGTCCCCCGCTACGACACCGGCCGGTGGATGCGGTCTGATCTATCGCGGTCAGCAGATCGACGTCGTGACCGGCGCTCTGACGCCGTATACGGCCGATTTGAGCAAGCTGACCATTGGCGGCTTCTGCGGCGAGTTCCCCTCGTCGCCGGTTTATACGACTCCTTACAGCCGTTACCCGCAACCGAATAAGATCTTCGGCGGTCAGGCCCGCTTCGACGCCATGACCAAATTGGATCCGAATGCGGCGGCTTACGGGATCATCCCGACGCCCAAAGGCGGCTTCGGCGGATGGGCACAGACCTATCGCATCCAAGGAAGCGGCGATTTCGACGTCGGCAATCACACCGTGTCGTTCATCGCCTCTCAGGCCAACACGGGGTCGACATCCATCGTCGACTTCTTCTACGGCATCCCGTTCACCGGCACCGATCCTCAGCTGACCTACCCGATCGGCACCTCGACGGCGATCTTGGAACGGTACGGTGAAGGACGGTTCTCTTCGCCGCAAGATCAGCGCCTGCGTTACTTGGCCGGCGTCACCTACTATTGGCAACGCTATAGTTCGTTCCCGGATGCGTCGGTCGCCAATACGTCGGTGGACTATCAGAAGAGCACGACGTTCGCCGTATTCGGATCGTTCGATTACGACTTTACCGACGACCTGACCTTGTCGGTGGAAGCCCGTTACTCGAAGGACAAGTTCAATGCCATCAAGTTCGGCAACCCGAACCTGCCCTGCACCAATCCGGCCCTCGTCTGCGATCAAACTGACAAGTTGAACGCGTTTATCCCGCGCGTGATCGTAAAGTATCGGCCCATGGACGGGGCAACAGCCTACGCCAGCTTCTCTCAGAGCAAGCTGCTCGGCCTTGCCACGCAGGCGGCTTATATCAACAGCATTGCGCCGACGGTGATCACCGCCGACGCGGTCGCCAAGTTCGGTATTTTCACGCCGCCGCAGCGCAATACCCAGTACGAAATCGGCTGGAAACAGCAGTGGGATGACTGGTCGATGACGCTCGCCATCTACAAGATCGACTGGAAGAACCAGCCGTTCCCGGCGGTCATCTTCCTGCCGACGGGTGGCACCTCGTCGTTCCGCGGTCCGGGTGACTCCAAGTACTCGGGCTTCGATTTGGAAGTGAGCGGCCTGGTCACGGATTGGCTCTCGTTCACCAGCGGACTCGCCTACAACAACGGCGTCATGGTCAACTACTCGAACTACGGCTCGAACGAGAGCGCCGAGTTGCTGGCCCCAGGTCCGTTGGCGTCGAACGGGTTCCCGGTGCGCGACAATCCGGAATGGTCGGGTTCTTTGAGCCCGGTCGTTTTCGGAACGTGGCGTGATCACGATTGGTCGATCCGGATCGACTACATCTACACCGGCAAGTTCTATGTCGATTACTCGAAGTACCTTCTCAACCCGTCGGCATCGAGAGTGAACCTCAATGCCGGAATCGACTTGACGACGAACCTGCGGTTCGAAACCTACGGCACCAACATCTTCAATAATAAGACCGCGCCGTCGACGTCGGGTACGACGACCGCTATCGGCGCACGCAAGATGTTCACCGGGGTTCCGCAGTTCCGGGAATTCGGCGTCCGCGTGAAGGCCAACTTCTAAGTCTTAAGCTGAAATCCACTACAAAGGGCGGCTCGCAAGAGCCGCCCTTTTTATTGATCCGGGGAATAAGCCGCCTTCCCGGCTTGGATCGCGTCGTAAAACGATGCGGCGCTCGATCCCAATTTATCGAGCAACAATCGATGGGTGGGGCGCGTCGCCGCCGCCCAACGGGCCCGCTGAGCGGGCGTAAGTTCGATGACCTGCGTGGCTAGGCCGTCGGGTTTTTGCGGCAGTTTGGCCATTTCAGCCGCCGTATAGGCCCGTGTCCGCGCCCGAAAATCGACCATGTCGCCGTAGGCCGTGAGCAGCATGGCCTTGTTCGTTTCGCTCAAGCGGTCGTACCAGTTCTTGTTGGCGAGAAACATGCCGGTGTCGTAGGCATGGCGCGTGTAGATGAAATACTTCGATTCCGCATCGATGCTGCCCGTAAAAAACGGGTAGTCGGCGGTGATGCCGCCGTCGATCAGCCCCGTCTGCATGGCCGGAATAATCTCGGTATAGGGAATGTAGATCGCGTCGGCGCCCAAAACTTGCGCCATGACCTGCGCGGCCAACGCCGGAGGCGTGCGCAGTTTGTAGCCTTTGACTTGTTCGGGTTCGACCAGCGCATCGCGGGCATAGATGCCGAGCCAACCTGAATCGATCCAGTTGAGGAAGACGAGCCCGCGCGCCGCGACCACACGCCGCGCTTCGTCCTTGGCCACCGTCTCGAGCACGTAATCCATCTGTTCGACGCTGTCGAACAGATACGGAAGCGCCAGGACCGCCAATTCAGGGGCGGCTTGGGTCGAGGCTGTCAATGAAGGTGCCGTCAATTGCACCCGGCCGCGCCGGGTAGCGTTGACCATGGTTTCCTCCGACCCCACTTCGCTGCGGACCAGCATTTTCAGCTTGAGCGGCGGATCGGCTTCTCGGGCCACATTCGCCTCGAAAACCTTCCATTGATCGTCGGTAATCGTGCCGGGATAGGTGACTCCGGTGACAATG
This sequence comes from Paracoccaceae bacterium, assembly GCA_020446775.1. GTDB lineage: Bacteria > Pseudomonadota > Alphaproteobacteria > Rhodospirillales > Rhodospirillaceae > VGEM01. The sequence continues at coordinate 3,188 of JAGREB010000198.1, read as the reverse complement.
ACCTCTTGGGCGGAAGCCGATGCCAAGCCGGACATGAGGGCAACAGCGGCGACGGCGGAACGGACGGCGGAAACATGAACCATGTACGCAGTGTGACCAGTGCGACGGCGAAGGTAAAGACTCGAACCTTCCGCCGTGTCACCATGACGCGATTTTAAATGAGGGATTGCCATGCTTCTCAACCGCGCCCGCGCCGACGATGTCATGCGCGCCCATAAGCTCGATGGCTTGGCTGCCCTGGTCCCTTACAACGTTCAGTACCTGACCGATTATCGCAACTTGCTGATGGTCGCGGGATTCGATGCGTCCGTCGGCGCCGTTTTGCCGCTGCGCCACGACGCTCCGGCGGCTTTGATCACGGCGGCGTTCGACACGCGCAATGTCGTCAATGCGGCGCCCTGGGTCCCCAATATCGTGATCTACACCGACCATCCCGGGGACGCATCGGCCGCGACCCGTGGCGGTGGCGCGAAATACGCGGGCTGGGGTACGCGCCCGGGAGCGGCCTTGAATCAACGCCAGGCCCGCTGGGTTCAGGAAACCGCGCGCATGACGGAATCGACTGCGGCCTCGTGCGTGCACGGCTTGGTAAACGGAATTAAAGACGCAGGCCTCGCCAAGGGCCGCATCGGCATCGACGATGAACGTCTTCTCCAGTGGTTGCCGGAACTCGGCTTGACCGGCGCGGAAATCGTGCCGGCACGTCATCTGTTCAACGAGATCAGGCTGGTGAAGACGCAAGACGAAATTGCTCTTCTGAGTGCGGCCGCAAAGATCAATGAGGCGGCCTTGCTGAAGGCGGTGGCGGCATTGCACGAGGGCGCGACTTGGGACGAACTTGAGCGCGTGTACATGACCGACATGGCCGACCACGGCGCGCGCGGCATTTACCTCGAATGCGGCGCTGGCGGATTGCAAAGCGGACGCGTGATCAAACACGAAGCGGTCATGTTCGACGGACTCGGGCAATATCAGGGATACCATGGCGATTTTGGCCGCTCGGCGGTGATCGGCGATCCCGGCCCGGATGTCGCCGTTCGCGTCAAATCGCTCGAAGCAGGCTGGCGAGCCGCCTACGACGCGATCAAACCGGGCGTGAAATATTCCGAAGTCGCGGCGACGGTGGCGAAGGCCGTCAAAGCGGCGGGCTTTCCAGGGCCATTCAGGACGCCGGTGGTTCACTCGCTCGGGCTGCAACACACCGACGATCCGGTTGGACTTTTCGACCCGCCGGGCAAAAAGGCCGACCGGGTCCTGGAAAAGGACATGGTCCTGAACGTCGACCTGCCGCATATCGAGATCGGCTGGGGCGCGGTGCACATCGAAGACACTGTGCGCGTCACCGCCGACGGCTGCGAAGCCCTGACGTCAATGGAAACCGCGCTGCGAATCCTGCCGGGTTAACCCCTTTTCCAGCATAAGAAATCTTTACAATTCGCCCGTTTGACCCCACCTAAAGGCAGGGCCGGTCGTCGGCCGACCGGGTTTGCAGCACGAGTTATTGGTTTCGCGAGCGATGGCACGTAATCCTTACGAAGTTCTGGGCGTAAAGCGCGACGCTTCGGATGACGACATCCAGAAGGCGTTCCGCGCGCTTGCCAAGAAATCGCATCCCGACTTGCACCCCGGCGACAAGAAAGCCGAAGACCGCTTTAAGGAGATCAACGCCGCCTACGACATCGTCGGCGACGAGAAAAAACGCGCTCGTTTCGATCGCGGCGAAATCGATGCGTCGGGCCAGGAAATCAGGGTCAACCCTTTTGCGCGTGGACGCGGTGGCGGATTTCGCGCGGGACCCGGCGGCGGCCCCGGCGGCGGACAGGAATTCGCCTTCGAGGATTTAGGCGATATCTTCAGCCAGATGTTCGGCCAAGGCCGAGGACGCGGCGGACCAGGCGGTGGCGGACCGGGCACAGGCGGGTTTGCGGCACGCGGCACCGACGAGAGCTTCCGCCTTGAGGTCGGTTTCACCGAAGCCGTCCTCGGCGCCAAAAAGCGAATCACTTTGCCCAGCGGCAAGTCGCTCGATGTCAGCATTCCGGCCGGTATCGACGACGGCCAGACCATTCGCTTGCGCGGCCAGGGTGGTGCCGGGGCGGGCGGCGGACCGGCGGGCGACGTGTTGATCGAAGTGAAAATCGCGCCGCATCCGCAATTCACCCGCAAGGGACGCGATATTTATGCCGACCTGCCCGTGTCGCTGCCCGAAGCAGTCATGGGCGGTAAGGTCGAAGTGCCAACGGTGACGGGAACCGTGTCGCTGACCATCCCCAAGAACTCGAACTCCGGGGCCGTCCTTCGTTTACGCGGAAAAGGCGTCGCCGCCTCGGGTGGTAAGCCTGCCGCGGACCATTACGTCACCCTGAAAATCATGCTGCCGCGCGATCCCGACCCAGATTTGGACACATTTGTGCGCGATTGGTCGTCCAAGAACCGCTACAATCCAAGGAGTTAACCGACTTGGGATGTGATGGCCCGGATTGACCGCAAGGGGATTGCGGCGGGCCGGTTTGAGACAGGGGAAGTCGCGCCATGGGGATCGTGTCGAAAAGTAGCGTCGGCAGCTCTGCCCTGATTATTGCCCTCACCGCGCCGCTGCCGGCCTTTGCCGTCGACGCGGTGGGCGAAATCGCGGCCTTTGCCGGCAGCGGAACCATCGATCGCGGCGGTCAGGTGATCCCGTTTTCCCAAGGGGCCGAAATTGCCGCCGACGATTTGTTGGCGACCGGACCCGACGGCAAGGTGCAAGTCCGGTTTACCGACGAGACCGAGCTGACCCTGGGGCCGAATGCCGACATTCTGATCGACGAGTTCGTCTTCGCGAACACCGACAACGATGGCGCGGTTTTCAATCTCATCAGCGGGCCTGCGCGGTTCGTTACCGGCCGGCTCGAACGCGCGCGCGGGAAAGGTATCGATGTCACGACGCCGGTTGCGTCTATCGGTATCCGCGGTACCGATTTTTTCACCGAGTACTCCGGCGATAAATTGGCGGTCGCATTGTTCTCGGGCTACAAGGTCGACGTCACCAACACGGCTGGAACGACGACGCTGCACCCGGGCGAAGGCACCGATACGTTCGGCGCGGGCGGGCCGACCCCTGCACTCTCTTGGCAGCCCGACCGTATCAATCGCGCGCTCGATCTCGTAACCGTGTTGCCGGATGGCCGCCGGCCCTTGCCGTATCT
>JAGREB010000197.1 GCA_020446775.1 Paracoccaceae bacterium | reverse complement strand
ATGTGCCGCTCGATGACGCAGGCGCCTTTCTGCATCGCCAGCAAACACATTTCCCAATTGTCGTCGTGGCTCGAATAACCGACCGGTGCGCCCCATAAGTGGCGCAGGTGATCGATGTAACCAAGCCGCGGATTGGTGATGGCGACCGGGTAGTTGGAAATGCAGTGAAGCGGTGTCCAGATCGCGCGGTCCAGGCGATTGAGAACGCTTCGTATCGCGGGTTCGGCGTAAGCGCCCGTCGAGATCAGTCCGGGTTTGCCGGTTGCCGCAAACGCGTCGGCCAAGGCTTTGTGCGTGAACTCGACCGAAGGAATTTTGAAGAAATCGAAGTTTTCGATTTCGCTTCCAAAATCTCCCATGTCTTCGGGGACGAAAAAACTGATACCGGCCGCCAAGCCGAGATCGTGGGCGTGACGCACAAGCGAAACGATTTTCGCCGGGGCAAGGTAGGTTTTGACGATCTCGTCTTTCAGAATTTCATCGCCAATCTGGCGTGCGTCTGTGGCATAGGCGTTCTTGAGGTTGCGGTACTGAAATTTAACGCCCCAAATCCGCGCGGTTGCAGCCGCGTCGATCAGTTCGCGCGCGCGCGCTTCCGAGCCGTCGTGGTTGATGCCGAGTTCGGCGATGATTTTGATCGGCGTCATGAACGTTTAAGCCGGCAACATATTGCAGTGGCGAGATTTTCCTGCGCCGACAATAATTCTCGTTCAAAAACAAAACCTTAACTGCCCGCCGCAGTGTCGTCAGGCGGCGTCAGGGCGGGAACATGATATAAAATCGTTATAAATCAATTTATTAGAACGTGTATCGGAGGGCTGCCTGATCCCCGTCGGTTAAACCCTCAAATGCTTTGGGGGACGCTTGGGGGGTAGGATTCACTGAGGATTTTCACGAGCCGCGCGACATCTTCATGTTGCCGTTGCCAGGCCGCCAAAACCATTTGCCGAGTGGCATGTGCGTGACGGTCCAAATCAGCCTTCGTGTATCCGCGTTCAATTCTTTGCAAAATCTTCAATGTCGTGGCGCGCGCTTCGTCCAACGGGATGCCGGCAGTGTTGGCTAAGAATTGCGCCAAGGGGCCACCTTCGGGCCCAAGCTTTTCCAACATTTGCGTAGATTTGGTTCGCATATCCACTTCGGATCCCAAGTGCTGCGTACGCACTTCATGATCGAAGCCTCTCAATGCGAAAATGGTATCGACGTGCCATATGGCCCCCGAAGCCCCCAAGGCGAATAACGCAACTTTGTCCCAAAATCCGCTAATTCTGATTTCCGAATATTGGAGCGGAATCTCGAGACTGCGTCGAAAGGCATTTTTCTTCAGAATGGCATAATTGATCGTGATGAGATTATCGAATAGCCGATCCAACCGTTCGACGGTTGACTCTTGGTCGATGGTTTGACGCGTGGCTTCTATGTGTCGAGATGCATTTGCACCGGTATGGTCGGTGCGAATTTCGACCCCTGTCGGCAACTGGTCGAAACGAACAATGTGCCCACCGCACGCGACAGCCGATGGATGGGCCGTCAGGAAATTTAAGCATGCGGAAACGCCTGATCGGACAGCAAAATCATCGTCCGGAATAAAGAGGATGTAGTCCGTATCGGCGCGATCCGTAGCGAAGCGTAATTTTTCGAAATAGCTCAAAGTCGGGACGTGTGAATAATCGATCCATGGATATTGCTCTGCATGCGCGTAGGGCTTTTGTGAGGAATCCGCCACAATCACGCGACACCCAAAATCCTCCAGATACTCAAGCTGGCGCTTGAGTGTCCAAGTGCGCCCATGGACCAGGACGATGATCGTCAAATTTTTCATACGTTTATCGGTTGTGCCGTGCAGTTTGCTCCGAACCGAGCCATTTCTCCGGTCCGGCTAGTTAAATATTAATCAAGACGCTCGATAAAGAGGCGGGGTAGCTGACCAAGTTCGGAACAAAACTCATGAACGGTTCTCCGTCCACAGTGACCGCAGATACTACACCTTTCGATGCGGCCAGCGTCAGTACAGATGCCAGGTTGATCTACCGGGATGTGCGGCCTTCGCCGGCGGAAATCGCCGACGCCGTCCGGCAATGGGGCATTGTTGTGTTGCCGCGGTTTGTCGATGGCGCGCAATTGAAGCAGCTCAACGATGAATTCGACTCGTTGATCAACCAGCGTCGGTCCCGGGATTTCGGCGTTGATGAGTTCGACAATATCGTCAATGTACGCGTTATTCGTGACCGGCTCGACGCAACGCAGTTTCCGCAAGTCGCAAGCTTGTTCGGCTCGGAATACATGAACCAAGTTGCGGAAAACTACTACGGGTCGGGAAATTATCGACTGAATGGCGAGATTTTCGTATCCGAGCTTTCGGCAACACAAGGGCCTCAACCGAACCCGCCTTTTGCGTTGCATTTTGACAAGCGCAACGTTCTGAAATTTTTCATTTACCTTTCGAATACTGACGAACGAAACGGCGCCATGCGTGCGTTGCCGGGGTCGCATATGCGCAATCGGCGCGTACGTGAACACGAAATGGTTGGGACAACGCTGCAAAACATCGAAAACGTGTTTCCCGAACCGCTAACCCCGTCTATCCCTATTTCAGGCTCGGCCGGAACCATGTTCGTGTTCGATACCGATGTCTGTCATGGCGCGAGCACAGTAGAGCCCGGCCTGACCCGTCGAACCATGCGCGGACATACGCATTCGCACGCGATGTTGAATGCCATGGCCGCAGATTTCCGCGCCGCGCACGGCACTCACTGACAAACGTATCCAACCAAATCATACGTCGATGTCGTCACGGCCAATCAAGCTTCTCCAGCTCGTCACGTATTACAAAGGATATCTTCGCGATTTCTATGACTCGCATCCGCAACTCAAGATGGCGTCCTTTGCCGACCAAATCTCTAGCCTCGAGGCCGACGGATTTGGTGAAATCCACACATATGCCAATCCGCTCAAGCGGTTCGGATTCGACACCATGCACGTCATCGCCAACAACGATTGGTCGCAAGGCGCGTGGTTGCGGGAAAACGGCATCCCAATCGCTGCTGTGGCATCGGCGCCTGACGTTGCTTTAAAGCAAATTGAATCGTTCGCTCCCGAGATCGTTTATACGCTAAACGTCGAAGAATTTTCGTCACCCTATTTCAGGCGTCTTTCCCGCCCGCCGTCGCTCCTGGTTGGATGGCGTGGGTTTCCGCTCAAACCAGACTCCGATCTCAGCGCATTCGACCTGATCCTGACCAGTTTCGACCGAATTGAACGCGAGGCCACTGAAAGAGGCGCGCGGCATGTCGCGCGCTTTCATCCGGGATTCAATGCGGCCTCAAGCGTATTGCGGGAACCGCGCGAGATCGAATGGGATGTCGTCGTTTCAGGTACGGTCACGCGCGAACATCAACAGCGAATTGCCATTATCAACATGCTGGCGGAACTGAGCCGCGACCCGGCCGCACCGTTCCGCTTGGGCCTATTTCTGCCCGATGCGTCGGCGCTTTCGCCCCTGGCACAATCCTTGAATCGCGGCGCGCGCTGGGCCAACGATATGTTCAGATTGTTACGGCGCTCGCGCATCGTGGTAAACATCGATGTCGACTCTTTTGGCGGCCAGCCGCCCAATATGCGGCTGATCGAGGCGACCGGTGTCGGGGCCTTGCTGTTGACGACGTACCATTCCGACCTCGAAAAATTTTTCGAACCTGGCGCCGAAGTCGAAACGTTCAGGACGCCGCAGGAACTTATCTCCAAACTGTATTTCTTTCTTTCCAGCCCCGAAGCTGGCGAACAAATCGCGCGCCGTGGTCAAGAGCGCTGTTTGCGCGACCACAATCTCGATGGACGTGCGGCTTGGTTGTCGCAAATTGTGCGAGACGCGTTGGAACGCAAGGCCAATTCAGCCGTTTGATGTTGCTCGCTGCGGGCAAATCGCGTCCAGGATCTTGACGAACGCGCGTGCGCTGTCGTTTTCACGAATAACACGCCGTTCGACGGCTTGTTGTTCGGCGACCCGATCGGGACCGGGCGCCAGGGTTGGCCACAATCGAGAAAGCGTGCCGGCCAAACTTGCCGCATCGCCGCGCTTGAAAAAGTGCGCGTTGGTCAGTCCTTCGCATTGCTCTTTGTGAACAGCGAGGTCCGACAGGATCAGCGGCCGGCCGATGGCCTTGGCGTCCTCAACGACCGTGCTCCAACCCTCGAATAGCGACGGCTGCACGACAGCGGCCGAGAAGCGGATGAGCTGCAACAAGTCGTTTTGCGGCACCACGCCAAGAAACCTGATCGCCTCACCCAGGCCGCCGCTTTCGACGTATGACTTGAGTTCGTCAAAGTAAGCCGGGTGGCGGAAATCGCTGGCTTTGCCCGTGCAGGCCAGCGTCACGTCGCGGCCATGATCGCGTGCGGCTTTGATCGCGGCAAAAGCGGTCATGTGGTTCTTGTGTTTCCAAAACTGGTTGGGCGCGAGCAGGTATTTATCCGGTAAGGCGTACTTGGGCCGAGGGTCAGCCGCCGGTGTCAATTGCAAATCAAGCGCGCTGACGAACGGCCAAATGAACGTGCGCACGGTCGCCTGCGGATAAAACCGCTTCAGGTCATCTGCTGCAGCGTGACTACTGAGCAGCAAGTAGGCGCGGGCTGTCGCCATAGTGGCGAAGTCCGCGTCGCGCCGTGCCAGTTCGGCGGCATCGAACATTTCGGGCAGATGCTTATGTTGAAAATCGGGAATCCAGTGCAGCGCGTTCACCGGTTCGAACATCGTCCGGAAAACCGGAAAGACGGCCGAGGGCTCAGCCAGCAACGTTGCGATCTTGGCCCGGTTGGGATTCGTCCCATCGACCAGGACTTTGAACAGCTCCGGCTTAAGCGCGATCGGCGCGCCGTCCGGCGCAAACACACCTTCAACAGCGTCCGTCCCGAAAAGCGCCCGTACGACCGGTGTTTCGATCGTGCCGTCGGTGACGATTAGAATCTGCGGACGTTCATTTTCCGGCAAAAGCGATAGAACACGCGCCAGGTTTTCGAGGTAGGTCGCGCCACCCATCCATCCTTTGAAGGTGACGTCCAAATTCGGCCGAAACAGCGGCAGCACCAGCCGATGTCGAGGCGAATCCGAAGATGGAGAGGGCGCGGCCAACGAGAACGGGTCCTTCAGCGATTGGCCGTTACGCTAACCGAAATGGCCCACAAAAGGAAACGGCGGCGGACTTCGTTCTGTCCGCCGCCGCCAATATCTTCCGAAAACGTCAACCGATCGAACAGGTCGCTTCGGCGCCGGTCAGTTCGTATTTGCCTTCGTCGACGTTCACGGTCTCGACCTTGCCGTCGTTGACGATCATCGAAAACCGTTTGCCGCGCGTGCCGAGGCCGAATTTCGAGGCGTCAAGCTCGAGGCCGAGCTTCTTCGTATATTCGCCGTTGCCGTCGGCCAGCATCTTGATCTTGTCGCCGACGCCACGGTCTTTGCCCCACGCGTCCATGACGAAAGCGTCATTCACCGCCATGCAGGCGATAGTGTCGAAGCCCTTGGCTTTGATCTGGTCGTAGTTCTTGAGGTAGCTGGGCAGATGCTGGTTCGAGCATGTCGGCGTGAACGCGCCCGGAACCGAAAACAGCACCACTTTCTTGCCCTTGAACAGGTCATCGGTGGAAATTTCGGCCGGTCCGTTCGCCGTCATGGTCCGGAATTTGCCTTCCGGCATTTGGTCGCCTTGTTTGATCGTCATGGTGTCCTCGCTGCTTCCCTGTCGTTTCACATGTTGGATGCACCGCTTGCGAGCGGCGCGCGCGAGCAAAATAGGGACTTGCACAACGGATTCCAATTGGAGAATGGCAGCCGCGAAATCCGCCGGTCGGGCGCGCGCAAGCGCAGTCAGTTCGCATAATTTGGGCGGATTTCGTAATGGTCGCCGTTGAACCCGGTGAAATAGTCGTCGACTTCGGGGTGACGGACCGGTTCGCCCGAATCGTCGATCAGCAGGTTTTGCTGTGAAACGTAGGCGACATAATGTGTTTGCTCGTTGACCGCCAGCAAATGGTAGAACGGCTGGTCTTTGCGCGGCCGAACCTCTTCCGGAATCGACAACCACCAGTCCTCGGTATTGGCGAATTCCGCGTCGACGTCGAAAACCACGCCGCGGAAAGGAAAAAGGCGGTGTTTCACCACCTGTCCGATCTTGAATTTGGCGTGTTTTGGCTGCATCGCGGCGGCTTCTTCCCGGTTGTACCGGGAAAGATATGAAGCCGCCGCGAAAACGTCCAGCCGTACTCTAACTCGTTAGAATTTATAGCCAATTCCGGCGCCGATGATCCACGGGTCGAGAT
>JAGREB010000196.1 GCA_020446775.1 Paracoccaceae bacterium | reverse complement strand
CGACGATGATCGCCGTTCCGTGCTGGTCGTCATGGAACACCGGAATGGCCATGCGCGCCTTGCGCTGCTCCTCGACCTCGAAGCACCCGGGCGCCTTGATGTCCTCGAGGTTGATGCCGCCGAACGACGGCCCCAGAAAGCGCACGCAGTTGATGAATTCCTCGACGTCCTTGGTGCCGACCTCGAGGTCGATGCCGTCGACGTCGGCGAACCGTTTGAACAGTACGGCCTTGCCTTCCATCACCGGCTTCGACGCCAGCGCGCCCAAATCGCCCAATCCCAAGACGGCCGTGCCGTTCGAAATGACCGCCACCAGATTTCCCTTGGCGGTGTAGTCGTAGGCGGTGTTGGGATCGCGCGCGATTTCAAGACACGGCGCGGCCACGCCCGGCGAGTAGGCCAGCGACAAATCGCGCTGGGTGGTCATCGGCTTGGTTGCGACGATCTCGATCTTGCCCGGCCGGCCGGAGGCATGCAGCGCCAGGGCTTCTTGATCGACATTGCGGGACGTTGTTTTGGCCATAACTTGATCCTAGGACAAACATTCAATACGGACGATCGCCTACTCTAGCATGCCGCCGCAAAGGCGCGATGGCCTTCAAGTAAAATCATCGCGGGCGTTCACGCCTCTGTCATGGCGTCGCGCGCGTGCTATACACGGGTCGAGCGCAGCGGATTTGACATTCGCGACAGGCATTGCGGTCAGCACCCAAGCGAATGCCAAATCCAAGAGCTCCACTAGATTCAAACGATTCTAGCGGTCCTGATGATTCTACCCTTCGCATGAAGGGTCGCTGAACCAAGGTGCGAATGTTAGAATCGGACCACTCGAGAAATCCCGCCGAACGACGCCAGTGAACGACGCCCGCCCACCCCGCAAAGCCAGCGATGCCGCCACACCCGTGATGGCGCAATACCACGCCGTCAAGGAGGCCCATCCCGACGCGCTGCTGTTTTTCCGTATGGGCGATTTCTACGAGCTTTTTTTCGACGACGCGGTCAAGGCAGCCGCCGCGCTCGACATCGCGCTGACCAAGCGCGGCAAGCATCAGGGCGAAGACATCCCGATGTGCGGCGTGCCGGCGCACAGCCATGAAAGCTATCTCGCCCGCCTGATTCGCAAGGGTTTCAAGGTCGCGGTGTGCGAACAGCTCGAAGACCCGGCCGAGGCAAAGAAGCGCGGCAGCAAAGCGGTGGTCAAACGCGATGTCGTGCGCCTGATCACCCCCGGCACGCTGACCGAGGAGTCGCTGCTCGACGCGCGCCGGCATAATTACCTTGCCGCCGTCGCCGATGTGCGCGGCGACGCCGGTTCCGGCCTCGGTGTGGCGTGGCTCGACATGTCGACCGGGGCGTTCGCCGTCGAGAGCGTCGCGCCTGCTTCGCTGGCCGCCACATTGGCAAGGCTCGATCCCGGCGAACTCCTGATTTCCGACCGGCTTTATGACGGCCAGAATATTCGCACCGCCGTTTCGGGCTGGCAGGACGCGCTTACCATCCTGCCGTCGGGCCGGTTCGATTCCGAAAACGCCCGCCAGCGTCTGATGTCGCTCTATGGGGTGGGGACCTTGGATGCGTTCGGCGCTTTCAGCCGCGCGGAAACCGCGGCCGCCGGCGCTGTCGTCGATTACGTGGAACTGACGCAAAAAGGAAAATTGCCGCGCATCGAACGCTTGCGCAAGATCGACACCGGCGCGGTGATGGACATCGACGCCGCCACGCGCCGCAACCTCGAACTCATGCAGACGCTTGCGGGCGAGCGGCGCGGCAGCGTGTTGTCGGTGATCGATCGCACCGTCACCGGCGGCGGCTCGCGGCTGTTGGCGACCCGGCTCGCCGCTCCGTTGACCGATCCCGCCGCCGTCAATCGCCGGCTCGATGCGGTCGAATTCTTCGTGACCTCGTCGGCCGCGCGCGACGGAGTGCGCGACGGCTTGCGCGCGTGTCCCGATCTTGCCCGCGCGTTATCGCGGCTTTCAGTCGGGCGCGGCGGTCCGCGCGACCTTGCCGCCATTCGCGACGGATTGGCGCTGGCGCCGGGGCTCGGTGCCGCGATTGCCGCCGCCGGAAAAAGCTTACTGCCGCCGCCGGCCGAGATCGCCGATGCCGTATCGACTTTCGGCCATCATGGTGCACTGGTCGCACGCCTCGAGAATGCCTTGGGTAGCGATCTTCCCATGCTCGCGCGCGACGGCGGTTTTATCGCGGCGGGGTTTTCCGCCGATCTCGACGAACAGCGCACCTTGCGCGATCACAGCCGCAAACGCATCGCGGCGTTGCAGGCGAAGTACGCCGAAGTAACCGGCATTACCAATCTCAAGATCGGTCACAACAACGTACTCGGTTACTACATCGAGACGAACGCCAAGCATGGCGAGAAGCTGCTCGACGACGCGCGCCAAGCCTTGGCCAAAGGCGAAAGCGGCGGCGCGGCGCTGTTTGTTCATCGTCAGACGATGGCGAATGCCGTGCGCTTTACCACGGCCGAGCTTTCGGAATTCGAATCCGCCGTGCGCGCCGCCGGTGAAAAGGCGCTCGCGCTCGAATTGGAATTATTCGACAAAATCGTCGCCGAAGTGATCGCGGCGGCCGAGACGATTTCGGCGGCCGCCAATGCCATGGCCGTACTCGATGTTTCGTCGGCTTTGGCCGATCTTGCCGTCGCACGCAACTACGTCAGGCCGATGGTCGATCAATCGACCGCGTTTCGCATCGACGGTGGCCGTCATCCGGTGGTCGAAGCGGCACTTGAATCGGCGGACGGAACCGCGTTCGTTCCCAATGCCTGTGACCTGACGGCGCGCACCGACAGCGGTACCGGCCGGTTGTGGCTGGTGACCGGTCCCAACATGGCGGGCAAGAGCACGTTCCTGCGCCAAAACGCCTTGATCGCGATCCTGGCGCAATCGGGCTTCTTTGTCCCGGCCGCCGCGGCGCACATCGGCTGTGTCGATAAACTGTTCTCGCGTGTCGGTGCGGCCGACGATCTCGCGCGCGGCCGGTCGACGTTCATGGTCGAGATGGTC
>JAGREB010000195.1 GCA_020446775.1 Paracoccaceae bacterium | reverse complement strand
GGGGCGGCAACAAACCGTCGACATGCTGGATGATTACGCCCACATGGCTGCGGCCGCGCTGACTCTGTTCGAGATTACGGCAAAGCCGAAATATCTCGAGCGCGCCGAGAGCTGGACCGACATCGCTGGCGCGCTGTTCTGGGACGTGGACGGTGGCGGTTACTTTCAATCACCCCACGACGCGCGTGATCTAATTGTTCGGACAAGAAGTGCTGCCGACAGCGCGGTGCCTTCGGGCAACGGCATGATGGCGACCGTATTGGCGCGGCTGTTCCATCTTACCGGCGTCGATCACCGCCGCGCCCGTGCCGAACAGACAGTCGTTGCGTTCGAAGTCGAGGCCATGCGCAGCTTCCCCCACGCCGTCCAAATCCTGACAGCCTTCGATACGCTGGCAAACGCGATTCAAATCGTGCTGGTCGGCGATAACGTCAAGGCCTTGCGCCGTGCCGTCGCGGTTAGTGCGCCCCCGGGTGTGATCGTCCAACACATCGGCGAAGGTACGGCTTTGCCGGCGACACATCCCGCCCATGGCAAGACGGCCGTCGATGGAAAATCCACGGCTTATGTGTGCCGTGGAACATCTTGCTCAGCGCCCGTCACCGACCCCAATGACCTGCGCGCGTTGTTGCGGCCAGTGGCCGCGTAAGGAGACCTATGCCGCAATTGTCGTTCCACTCGCCCTTGGGCGAGCTTACGGTCAGCGAAGAGAACGGTCAGATCGTTTCGGTCGATTGGGGCTGGGCGCCCGGCAATTCGCCGACGCCTCTGCTCAAGCGCGCGAAGACTCAGTTCGATCAGTATTTCGACGGTACGCGCATCGGCTTCGATTTGCCGCTGGCCCCGGCCGGCACGCCTTTTCAACGCAAGGTTTGGTGCGCGCTTGAGAAAATCCCATACGGCCGCACAACGACATATGGCGCGCTCGCCACGCGGCTGAAATCGGCGCCGCGCGCGGTCGGGGCGGCCTGCGGCGCCAATCCAATCCCAATCATCATTCCGTGCCACCGCGTCTTTGGTGCCGACGGCAAGCTGCACGGCTATTCGGGCGGAGAAGGATTGGCTACAAAAGCCCACCTGATGCGGCTCGAGGGATTCGAAATCCAAACTTCGCTGCCGCTGTGACGAACAAAGGAGTGCGGGGATGGTCAAGACAATCGTGGTGCGCGAAACCGGCGGGCCGGAAGCGATGCGGCTCGAGGACGTTGCGCTCGACAAACCGGGCGAAGGTCAGGTCGTGCTGCGGCAATCGATCGTCGGCGTCAATTTCATCGATTGCTACCACCGCTCGGGCCTGTACCCGCTGCCCAAGCCCATCACACCCGGCATGGAAGGCGTGGGCATCGTTGAGGAGATCGGGCCCGGCGTCACAACCCTCAAACCGGGCGATCGGGTTTGTTACGGCAACGGTCCGATCGGAGGTTATGCTGAGGCGCGCCTTATTCCGGCGGCCAGCCTTGTCAAGATTCCGCCCAAGCTGAAAGACGAACAGCTTGGCGGCGGTTTGTTACGCGGTCTGACGGTTTGGTACTTGGTGCGCAGCCTGCACAACTTGAAAGCCGGAGAAACCGTTCTCTTTCACGCCGCCGCCGGTGGCGTGGGTCTGATGTTCTGCCAATGGGCCAAGGCCTTGGGCGCAACCGTGATCGGAACGGTTGGTTCGGCCGAAAAAGCCAAACTCGCCAAGGAAAGCGGTTGCGATCACATCATTCTCTACAAAGACGAGGATTTTGTCGCCAAGGTCAAGGACATCACCGGCGGCAAAGGTGTGTCGGTGGTCTATGACGGCGTCGGCAAGGA
>JAGREB010000194.1 GCA_020446775.1 Paracoccaceae bacterium | reverse complement strand
CCGTTCTGCGGCTACAACATGGCCGATTATTGGAACCATTGGCTGTCGCTGAAGGACAAGGTCAAGTCGCTGCCGGCCATCTTCCGCGTCAATTGGTTCCGCAAGGACGACAACGGCAAATTCATGTGGCCGGGTTTCGGCCAGAACATGCGCGTCCTTAAGTGGATCATCGACCGTGTGAACGGCCGTGGCGGCGCGGTGGAAAGCCCGTTCGGCTGCGTGCCGCGTTTTGCGGATCTCAAATGGGACGGCCTCTCCTATCCGTCGGACAAATTCGCCAAGTTGATGGAAATCGACAAGGCCGACGCAATCAAGGAACTGGACGATCAGGAACACCTGTTCGCCAAGTTCGATGGCCGCACACCGCAAGGATTGTTGGCCCAACGCCAGCAAATCCGCACGCGCGTCGAAAAAGCCGCCGACGTCTGGCACCCTTAGGCGGGCGTATCCCGTTTCAATCGCGAGGAGCACCTCACCGTGGCCGGGCTGCCCACCATCGGTGAAGCGATCTCGCGCGCCGCGGACGCATTCGAACGCGCCGGCCTCGCGCTCGGGCACGGCACGGCGACCTACGACGACGAAGCGACTTTCTTGATCCTTGAAACGCTGAACCTCCCGCAAGGCGATCTCGACGCGGTCATCGGGCGAAAGATCACATCATCCGAAGCTGCGGCCATCAAAAAAGTCATCGATACGCGTATCGCGACCCGCATCCCGGCCCCCTACATCGTCAACAAAGCCTACATTCAAGGAATTCCGTTTTTCGTGGACCGGCGCGTGATCGTGCCGCGTTCCTTCATCGCGGAATTACTTTTGGGCGATGGCTTGCTTGGGTCTCCCGCTTTCATTCCGGAACCCGACGCTGTCACGCGCGTCCTTGATCTGTGCACGGGATCCGGTTGCCTCGCCATCGTCGCAGCCATGCTGTTTCCCAACGCGCGCATCGATGCGGTCGATCTCAGTTCCGACGCCCTCGAGGTCGCGAAGATCAATCTCACGCAACACGACCTTTCCGATCGCATCGCGCTGTACCATGGCGACCTTTTCGCCCCGCTCGGGAACGCCTGCTACGATCTCATCCTGACCAATCCGCCGTATGTCGACGCGGACGCCATGGCGGCTTTGCCCGACGAATACCGCGCCGAACCCGAACTGGCATTGGCCGGCGGCAATGACGGCCTCGACATCGTTCGCCGAATCGTCGATCGGGCGCGTCAATACCTCAGCCCGGATGGCGCACTTTTATGTGAGATCGGCTCCGGCCGTGAGGCCTTGGAACGGAGCTATCCCGACCTAAACGTGATGTGGCTGGATACCGCCGGAAGCGAAGGCGAAGTCTTCTGGACCGCAGCGCGCGACCTGCCCGCATAAACCCCCGCCATCGCTCACCCAGCGGACCTTACCCAACATCGATTGCCTCCCGGGAAATACCGCGAGTAGGCTGGTCATTCGGCGATATGAGGACCACGACGATGGCGGACAGGAAACCCACAGTCGACCGGCGGCGGTTCATGACCCATGCCGCGCTCGGCGGCGCGACGGCCCTTTCGGCGGGCACCGCCAAAGCAGCCGGTGCAGAAACCTCGCGCGCCGCTCTTCCGCCGACGGCGCAACAGATCGCAGCGGAGACCGCGCCGCCGCCGTCACCGGGAACGGTGCATGGAAAACCGGGTTCCGACTTTATGGTCGACGTGATCCGCTCGCTCGGTATCGATTATATCGCGTCCAATCCGGGGTCGAGTTTCCGCGGCTTGCAAGAGTCGATCATCAATTATGCGGGCAACACCAAACCCGAATTCCTCACCTGCATGCACGAGGAGTCGTCGGTGGCCATGGCCCACGGTTACGTGAAGGCCAGTGGGAAACCGATGGCCTACATGGCGCACGGGACGGTCGGCCTGCAACACGCGGCCATGGCGCTTTACAACGCCTGGTGCGACCGAGTCCCGGTCGTCGGTATTCTCGGCAACGTGGTCGATGCAACCAAGCGCCGGCCCGGCGTCGAATGGCTGCATACCGCACAAGACCCGGCGGCGATCGTGCGCGATTTCACGAAGTGGGACGATCAACCGGGATCGCTGCAACATTTTGCCGAGTCGATGGTGCGGGCCTACAAGATCGCAATCACCCCGCCGATGGAACCGGTGATCGTCGTCGCCGACGCGGACTTGCAGGAAGAAGCCATCGAAGACGAAGCCGTATTGAATATCCCCGCGTTGTCCTACACCGCGCCGCCTCAGGGTGACGCCAATGCCGTCAAGGATGCCGCGCGGATGCTCGTGGCGGCGGAATACCCGGTCATCGTCGCGGATCGCGCGGCGCGGACCGCACGCGGCTTGGCCTTGATGGTCGAATTGGCCGAAGCACTTGGTGCGCCGGTAATCGATCTCCGCGGCCGCATGAACTTCCCGAACACTCATCCGTTAGCCGCCGAGCGTGGTGCAATACGCCGCGCCGACGTGATCCTGGGGCTCGAACTCACCGACTTCTGGGGTGTCGTCAACGAGTACATCGACAATATCGAGCGCGATTCTTCGCCGCGCATCAAGCCTGGAACAAAACTGATCAGCGTTTCTTCGATCGATCTGTACATGAAATCGAACTACCAGGATTTCGAACGCTATCAAGCGGTGGACATCGCCATGGCGGCCGATGCCGAAGCGACCCTGCCCGCGCTGATCGAAGCGGTGAAACGCGAAATGAATGCCGGCAGGCGGTCGGCGGCGAAATCCCGAGCCAAGCAAATCGCAGACGCCCACGCCAAAGCCAGAGAGGCCGCTTACGACAACGCGCGCTACGGATGGGATGCACAGCCCATCTCGGCGCCTCGGTTCGCGGCCGAACTCTGGAACGTGATCAAGGACCAGGATTGGGCGCTGGTCAGCAATGACGGCTACATCAGCTCGTGGCCCCATCGGCTTTGGACTTTTGACCGCTACTCCCAATACCTCGGCGGTGCGGGCGGCCATGGCGTCGGATATGGTTTGCCGGCAGCGGTCGGCGCCGCGCTTGCCAATCGCGCCGAAGGGCGGCTATCGATCAATATCCAGACCGACGGCGACATGATGTACGCGCCGGGCGCCTTGTGGACGGCGGCGCATCATCAAATCCCGCTCCTGAGCGTGATGCACAACAATCGCGCCTACCATCAAGAGGTGATGCACATTCAGCGCATGGCGAACCGCAACCAGCGCGGGATCGATAAGGCGCATATCGGCACCACTATCGACAACCCATTCGTCGATTATGCCAAGCTGGCGCAGTCCATGGGCGTGTGGGCGACGGGCCCGATTTCCGATCCCGGCGATATCGGCCCGGCCTTGAAGAAAGCGCTCGAGGTCGTCAAAACCGGCGAACCGGCGCTGGTCGACCTCGTCACCCAACCGAGATGAGCAGGGACATCATTTAGCGGGGACACCATGCGTACGATCTCATGCCTTGCCGCAATCGCTTTCGTAACCGGCCATGTCTGGGCGGCAGACGACGCGGCCGAACGCGGTGCCAAAATGTTCGTCGCCGTCGGCTGCTATCAATGCCATGGTTATCAAGGACAAGGCGGCGCAGCTGGACCGCGGTTGGCACCGGACACCCTGCCCTACGATGCCTTCTCGTCGTTCATTCGCACGACCGATCGGATCATGCCTCCCTACACGGCGCATGTTCTGCCGGAAGCGGATCTCAAGGACATTCACGCGTATCTGTCGACGATCCCCGAACCTCCACCGCGAAACCAAATCCCCCTGCTCGGCGGCAAGTGACGTCACTTATTGCTTGTCGATCGAGCGGGCGATGATTTCTTTCATGATCTCGGACGTGCCGCCGTAGATGCGCTGAATGCGCGCGTCCGCGTACATGCGCGAAATCGGGTATTCCGACATGTACCCATAGCCGCCGAACAATTGCAGGCATTCGTCCATAACCCGGCCCTGCAATTCGGTGGTCCAAAGTTTGAGCGCTGCCGCGTCATGGACCTCGAGTTCGCCGGCGGCATGCGCGACAATACATTGATCGAGATACGCCCATGCCGCGGCAAGTTCGGCTTTGATCTCCGCCAGCTTGAAGCGCGTGTTCTGAAAATCGAGAATGCGCTGTTTGAAGGCTTTGCGCTCGCGCGTATAGGCTATCGTCAAGTCGAATGCGCGTTGGCTCGCGGCGACGGCAATGATCGCGATGGCCAGGCGTTCCTGCGGCAGCTCTTCCATCAGGTACGCGAATCCTTTGTTTTCCTCGCCCAGCAGATTTTCGGCGGGAACGCGTACGTCGTTGAAGAACAACTCCGCCGTATCCTGGCCCTTCATGCCGAGTTTCTTGAGCCGCTTGCCGCGCTCAAAACCGGCCATGCCCCCTTCCACAATGAATAAACTGATTCCACGCGATCCTTGCGCCGGATCGGTTTTCGCCACGGTGATCAGGACATCGGCATTGATGCCGTTCGAAATGAACGTCTTGGCGCCGTTGAGTACGTAGTGATCCCCGTCGCGCACGGCGGTCGTACGAACCGCCTGCAAATCGCTCCCGGTGTTGGGTTCGGTCATGACGATTGCGCCGATCGCTTCGCCCGCAACCATTTTCGGCAAAAGCCGCTGCTTGACCGGTTCGGTTCCGAAATGCAGCACATAGGCTGCGGCGATATCCGAATGCACTTGGAAATTCGCCGCCGATATCCCGAGAAGACCAGCTTCCTCGTTGACGATTGCGAGGTATTTGTAGTCGCCGCCCGGCCCGCCGTACGCCTCCGGAATTTGGGGGCACAACAAACCTTGCGCCCCCGCCTTCAACCAGAAATCTTTCGGCGTGATCCCGTCCTCTTCCCAGGCATCGTGATACGGAACCGCTTCCTTTTCGAGAAACCTGCGAACGGTCGAGCGGTAAAGTTCGTGATCTTCTCCGTAGACGTTGCGTTTAAGCATGGAATCGTCCTTTTCGACCGTAGGACCGGGAACCGCCAAGACTTAACCTCGATCGGGCCCGGTTGCCAGTCGGCCGCACGCAATTTGTCGATTTTGGCTCGAAAATCGGATGCGGACAGCGCTCGATTGGAACTGCCCATTCGACTACGCTTGAGCAACGTGCGACCTGCAGGGCGAAGCCGCGAACATCCGGATGACCTGAACCGCACACTTGGCCTGAGAATGGTCCGCGAAGGTAATTGAGCGAGATCGATTGAGAGGACTCGGCGATGAGGTACAACCGGTTGGGACAAAGCGGTTTGGTGGTGTCGCGCATGTGTTTCGGCGCGGGATCGTTGGGTGTGGGCGAAACGCTGCCCGGTTTGATCAAGAACATCGACGCAAATGCGGCAACCGAGATCGTCGCCAAAGCAATCGATGCCGGGATCAATTTCTTCGATACGTCCGACAAGTACGTTGACGGCCATTCGGAAGAAACCTTGGGCAAAGCACTGGGCACAAAACGTAAGGATGTCATCGTCGCAACCAAATGCGGCCTTCCGGTCGGCCCGACCCCGAACGATCGCGGGCTATCCGCGCATCACATTATTCGATCCTGCGAGCGCAGCTTGCGGCGGTTGGGGACGGATTGGGTCGATATCTATTACGCGCACACGTTCGACAATCAAACGCCGCTCGAAGAAACCGCACGCGCCTTCGAATATCTGATCCAGCGCGGCATGGCGCGTTATGTCGCCGTGTCAAATTGGCCGGCGTGGATGGCCGCGCGCATGTTGGGTATTCAGGACAAAATGGGCTATGCGCCGGCAGCGTGCAACCAAGTGTACTATTCGTTGGTGGGCCGCGATATCGAACGCGAGTTGGTGCCAATGTCGGCAGCCACCGGCCTCGGGATCATCGTTTATAGTGCGCTGGCGGGCGGTTTCCTGAGCGGCAAATATGAACGCGATAAGCCGCCGCCCGCGGGTACACGCCGCGCAACCTTCACCATGGCGCCCAAACTTGAAATGGACACCGCGTTCAAGGTTGTCGATACGCTCAAAGAGTTGGCGCCGAAGTACGGCGTTAAGCCCGGCCAGGTCGCATTGGCCTGGACGATGGCGCGGCCGTTTATTTCGTCCGTTATTTTCGGGATCAGCCGCGCGTCTCAACTTGAAGAGAATCTCATGGCGGCCGACCTCGTTCTCAGCGACGAGGATGACAAACGGCTCGACGCCTTGACGGCGATCGCCTGACCGTTC
Organism: Paracoccaceae bacterium; assembly: GCA_020446775.1. Taxonomy (GTDB): domain Bacteria; phylum Pseudomonadota; class Alphaproteobacteria; order Rhodospirillales; family Rhodospirillaceae; genus VGEM01. The sequence goes on along the minus strand of JAGREB010000194.1, from coordinate 132 downwards.
TCAAAAGCGCCACACGAAACAGCCAAAAAAGGTGCGCCCGGACAGGTGGGAGGGCACTTGTCCGGGCGCTTGATACGCCGGCCGGGAGGGCGGCCGACGGCTGAACCTCGAAAAACCGCCGGCGGGACCCGA
>JAGREB010000193.1:290-20455 GCA_020446775.1 Paracoccaceae bacterium | reverse complement strand
GACGATTTGTTCGCGGTCTATGTTTATAACCCGAGCCGCCGCTAATTCTTGCTCGACCGGCAACGCGAGGTATTGTTCCAAGAAAAGCGGCTCTTCCGAGGCGCTCCGAAAGCCGACCGCCGCGAGAATCTCACCGGCGGCGTCGTGCACGCTCATCAAAGTCGGATAATGGGACGCTAATTGTGACCCATAGGCTTGTTCGTACGTCCTCTCGATGAATCGCTCGACATGCCGGCGCGCGGGGCGAAACCGGCTCGTGATCGAAATCACCTTCGGTTCGAGCTTGGTCAAACGGCGGATTTGGGTGGAATCGAGATATAGCGGTTCGGGGTGATCGTGGTCGCTTTGTAAAAGAACTTTTAACAACTGCGGCTCCTGGCTGGTCACGCGCCCGGCGGGATTGAAGTCCCGCCGTGCTCATACGACGCCGCAGTGGCAAAGGTACCCTACCTCATTGAAAGGCCGTTGATTTGGGCCATCTCAATACGTCCACCCCAATGTCACGCCCAACGTCCGGGGCGTTGGCGGCGTGACTTGGCTTACTTGCTGCAAGCTGAAGGGGTTGCCGAATGCAAACGTATTCGATCGGGCGTTGCCGATGTTATCCACGTAGATTGTCGCACTCCACGGTCCGCGTGTGACGTTCAATCGCGTGTTGGCGATGTGATAACCGCCCATGTCCGGACCGGCGTCTGCTCCGAAATTGAGGCGTGATTTGCCGATGTACGAATACCCAACGGAAAAATTGCCTTCGATATCCCCCGGCAAAGAAAATCGATACTGAGCACTTGCTCCCGCCGATAGCCGCGGCACGACAGGCAATCGATCGCTGTGTGTCGGTGCCGTGCTTGCGGGCAGGGTGGTGAGTTCCGGCATGTTCCAGGTCAAATTGCCGGCAAAGCTGAGGCGATCGGTTGGGTACGCGGCGAGATCGATTTCGAGGCCGCGATTGTGGGCAGTGCCGATATTCGACGTATACGGCAAACCCGAATTGCGTAATTGGTCGGATTGGATGTTTTTCCAAACCGCGTAAAACGCGGCCGCGTTGACGGTGAGGCGCCGGTCGAACCAAGCCGACTTCGCGCCGATTTCGAAATTCCACAATGTGTCGGACTTGAAATTTGTCACGGTACGTTCCGTGCCGTCTTCGCCGCCTTCTTCGCCTCCACCGTCATCGGCCGAAAACACGAGTGGGCCGTCGATATTGATCCCGCCTAAGCGAAAGCCTTTCGCCGCCTCGGCGTAGATCAAGGCGTCAGGTCCGACTTCGGTGCTTAAGACGATTTTCGGTGTAACGCCGTTGTGGGAATTGTGGCCGATGGCTTCGGGCGGCCCCTGCGCCGCGACCCCGCCTGCTATCGAATTGCTATCGAGAACGCCGCGAAACCACCGCAGACCCACGGTTGCCGTTGTCGCCTGGGTGAATCGATAGGAAAATTCGCCGAATGCTGCAAGTTCATCCCCGTCGTCGACGCGATGCTCGGTATACAAAGGTGCGTTTGCCGTTCCGGCATTTGCGAGTGACAAAGCTGAATCCGTGACCTGGTCGCGATGCGACGCAAACACGCCGGCCAACCACTCGAACCGGCCGGCGGTATTTGAAACAAGCCTCGTCTCGTGGATGATCGTCGTGTGTCGGCTGTCGTCATCGTAAGCAGCAGATTGCACCGGAAGATTTGCGATCAACGGTAGCGCGACGGACGCATCATATCGATTATCGATGCCATGGCGCATCCATGCGGTCGACGATACAACCCGCATCCATTCGAATGCGCCGTCGACACGAACGTGAAATCGCCGGAAATCGTTGTCGTGTGGCTCGGAAACTCGGTTTGCGCGCACGTAACGAGGCATGGCGCGGTCGAAGTACTGTGTGTCGCTTGAGTCGATACCTTGTAGCACTGCGCCTGCCTCAACGGTCCACGTATCGCCGAGGCGCCCTGCGAGAACAATTCTTCCTCCGGAAATATCGGTCCCATTGACGTTATCGCGGCCCAAGCCGGTGTCGTCGATGAAACCGCCGTACCGGTGAAAGTAAACGGAGCCGCGGACCGCTGCCTTTCCACCGGCGAGGGGGATATTTACAGTGCCTTGCGCCAAAAAAGATGGATCGCCGCTATACGTCGTGGCGGCACCGACCGAACCGCGGATTTGGATCTCGTCAAATTGCGGTGAATTGGTGATGATTCGCACTAGTCCACCGATGGCGCCGGCGCCATAGAGTGTGCCTTGCGGACCGCGTACGACTTCGATCCGGTCGATGTCGATCAATTCGAGGTTCGGGTCGGGTGCGTTGAAGGTAATGCGCGTGTCGTCGAGGTAGAGTCCGACTGCGGTTTGCGTTTGACCCGAAAATGCACCGTCCGACAAACCGCGGACAAAGAACTTGTTGCGGCCTGGCCCCTGGTTGGTCGATGAAAATCCCGCTAACAACGGCGTTGCATCGCGCAAGGATGCCGTTCCGGTTGCCTCCAGTTGAGCCCCTTCGGCAACGGCGACCGAATATGCTGCATGCTGCAAGACCTCGCTGCGCTTGGCTGCCGTGACGACGATTTCTTCAACCGGGCGGGCAGGTGCCGGGATTTCAGCGGGAACCTCGGCCTCGCGCGGTTGGCGCACGATGACGAAGCTGGCTGCGTCGATTTTTCGGAAGGAGAATTCGGTTCCCGTCAAAAGGGTCAGCAACGCGTCTTCGGGGGTTGCGGTTTGGTGGTATCCGCCGGTACGCAATCCGCCGATCGATGTTCCGCCCAGACTAATGGACACATCGCCTTGAAGGGCGAAATCAATCAGGGCTTGGGCCAGCGGTTGAGCGGCGATGTCGAATTGAACGACGTTGTCTTTGGCCGCGACGCCGGGGGCCGATGACATCGCGGTCACGCTCAAGAACGCGGCCATGGCGTTGCCCGCACGCAAGCGTCCTCGCGTGGGCTTCTCCATTGTCCCCAAACCAAACCTCATCGCGCGCGCAGCCCGTCAGTCGCCGTTCTTGCGGCTCAGTATAAAGCCATCCGATGTGGTTTGGGCGGTAATTGGCAGGAATCCTTCGAGCCGGCGCACGACGGATTGCGGATCGTCGATCTGGATCACGCCGGAGAACCGGATGTCCCCGAGCGGAGAGGCACCGGTGCTGATCTGAGGCGTGAAATACCGATTGATCTGAGACACCACGTCGGCAAGCGGCGCATCCACAAAGACAAGGCGGCCACTTTGCCATGACGCCACCTGAGCGGGGTCGGATTTCGAAGCCGTGGACGAGCGTTCGCCAATGACGTGGTGAAGTTGATCGCCGACGGTCAGGCGCGCGTGGGGCGGATTCGCCCCGGACGCAAGCCGCGTCTCGACATCGACGATCCCGCGCGCAACCGCAACAGTTATCGCGCCGTCATGATGAAGGATATTGAATGCCGTGCCGACGACGCGGACTTGCTGGTCGCCGACATTGACCAGAAATGGCCGCTGCGAATCTTTTGCGACGTCGAAAAAGGCTTCACCCTGGTCGAGGGAAACTTGGCGCACGTCGTCGGCGAACGCAACGGTCAGGCGAGAATTGGTATTGAGAGTCACGCGCGATCCGTCGGCCAGCGCGATTTCGCGTTGTTCGCCGACAACCGTCGCATATTGTGTCGCTGTTGGAGCGCGTTTTTCGGGTGGGCGCAGGATCACGGCAACCGCAACGCTCGCGGCAAGTGCGCTGGCCGCACCCATCCAAATTCCCCGCCGCGAGATGGTCGAACCCGACAATGGCTTGAACGCGACCACGCGGTTGCGGTCGGCGCGCTCGACAGCGGTATCAATTTCGAGCTTCAGGGCAGCGGCGTTATCGCCGGCATAGCGATCCGCCTGCTCGACAAGATCAAGTGCGGATCGGTGGCGTGGGTCTGCTTCGAGCCACTCCGTATAGCCCAGCCAATCCGCTTCGCTCGCCTCGGCCGATGCCATGCGCGCATGCCAATCGGCGGCTTGCGCCAGGATATCCGATGACATCTGATTTACGTTCTGGCTCGGCATATCTCTTCCCAGGTCGGCAGGTTGGCTTGCGCTAATTGTTGCCTATTGGTCCTACCCATTGTGACGACGCCACACGTCCGCGGCGACCCTACCTAATTCAGCTTTCATTCCGGCCCCCGTGCTGATTTTGCAACACAACAGCCAAGGCGCGGAGAGCGTTTGACATATGCTTCTCGACCATCTTGCGCGAAATCCCCATTCGGTCCGCCACTTCGGCGTGTGAATGGCCTTCGAGCTTGTGCAAAACAAAGACTTCGCGGCACTTGGGCGGAAGGTCGGCAACGGCCGCCGCGACCGCCGCAAGGCGGCGCTTCGCGTCGATGGCGCTTTCGGGATCGGCCGCTTCGGCAACCGCATCCGCCCCGATCCGATGAGTGGTTGCGTCGAGCCACATGCCGTCACGTTGTTCGCGCCGCCGTCCACCGCGCCGAAGATCGCTGGCCAGGTTAGCGGCAATCCGGAACAGGAAAGCGGACTCGTTATGAATGGGTTGAGATAAATCCGCCGCCTTCAGCCGGGCGAACATTTCTTGATATACGTCCTCGGCCTGTGAAGGATCGCCAAGCCGTGCGGCCAGAAACCTCACAAGAGGCGCCCGCATCGCAATATAGGTCGCTATTATACGGTCGTTGCCGTTACCCACTGCGGCGGCGGGCGGGTCAGGGTTCATGCTCCAAATAATGGATGACGCAGCACCGAGGTCAATATCCAAACCAACCAGTTCGAAAAGCCGCGAGTGTGAGCGGGCCGTATCTTTCCCGGATTAAGTGCTTAGGTGACGGTTCCTTCCATTCGTGCTGCCGGTTCTCGATCAAATTTTCTGCCGATCGGCAAATCGGGTTTGCTCCATGGACGCGGCCCTCGAAATCGACCGATTGATCAACGAAATCAGCGCTATTCCGAATATGCGGGACCTTGGCAAATTGCTTCGTGCGGGTAAGATGAAAGTGGGCCGAACACAGAACCGCGATCTTCGGATCGACCGGTGCAGGGGCAAAGAGGGGTAATTCGGTGCAACAGAACCAAGCAGCCAATCACGTCGGACATGAAGCGTGGACAAGTCACCAGATACTTGTCGTCATGCTTTGCTGCGTCATCAACATGCTCGACGGCATGGATGTCTTGATCGTGTCCTTCGTCGCGCCGGCGCTCTCGGAAGAATGGCAGGTCGATTTCGAGACGTTGGGCGTTGTGTTTAGCGCGGGATTGGCGGGCATGATGGTCGGTTCGATCGTGCTTGCGCCTTTGGCCGATTTCGTCGGGCGCAGGCCGATTATCCTCGCGGGTATTGTGCTCATTTCTGTCGGGACAATCGCCTGCGGGATCGCGGAATCGGTCACGTCTTTTGCGTTGTACCGGGTGGTTGTGGGCTGCGGGATCGGCGCCATTATCGCCAGCGTGGCTGCGCTTGTCGCCGAGTACGCTCCACCAACGCGCCGCACCACGGCGATCGGGATATTTCAGTCGGGCTATCCGCTTGGCGCGGTGCTCACGGGTTTCATCTGTATTTGGTCAATTCCCCGATTTGGCTGGCAGCCGACGCTGATTGGGGCCGGCGTGGCGAGCACCATTCTTATCCCCGTGTTGTGGTGGCTATTGCCCGAATCTATCGGGGGACCTCTCAAAAAGACGGCAGAGAACACGCGCGGCGAAGGCGCGTCGCAAAGTGTTTCTGAAGCCGAACAAGCGGCTCAAAGCGCGCACGGTTCGTGGCGCCTGGCGAAGTTGTTCGTCGACGGCATGTGGCGGAATACGGTTTTGTTGTGGTTTGCGACGCTGCTCGCTTACGGAGTCCTCTATTTCGTGACGAGTTGGATTCCCAAGCTCGCGATCGAAGCGGGCCTCAACCCCACCGATGCCTTGCTGGCGGGGACGCTCTTCAATCTCGGCGGATTCTTCGGCGGCCTCATGATGGGGCGCTTCGCGGAACGCCGGCGCGTCGGTCACCTGATCGCCGCGTTTTTCGTCGTGTCCTCGATTGCCATGGCGCTGTTCGGCGGCGCCGGACAATACGCACTTGCCGTGGCGCTTGGCTTGGCATTTATCATTGGAACGTCATTGCAGGGTGGATTCACGGGATTCTATTCGCTCGGTGCACTGTTGTATTCCGACCAAGTTCGTAGTTCCGGCATCGGCTGGGCCGTCGGAATCGGGCGCGCCGGCTCGGTCGGCGGACCGCTCGTCGGTGGTTATCTGCTGGCGCAGGGCCTGCCGATTTGGATCGTTATGCTCTGTTTCGCCGCTCCACTGTTGATTTCGGGATGGATCTCGATGATAGCGGGCCGGAACATAGCGCCGCCAATGAAAGGCAGATAACGAGGGAATTCATAGGGAATTCTGTTTCCGCGCCGGCTGTGCTGCTTTCGCGACTTTGCCAATCTGGCGCGTGTGCCGGGTCTGGTTCGCTCAGGATTCCAGAGAAATCAGCTCGTTTGTGAGAAAGCGGACTCTCTTGGTCAGAATGCTTGCCAGGCCTTCGACGAGATTTCGCGCCGCCTTTTTGTGTTGATCGGCGAACGTATCCAGGTTGTTACGCGAGAGCGCGAACAGTTCGACATCCGTTTCGGCGACGGCGTCAGTTGAGTGTTTGTCGCCGTCCATGAACGCCAGTTCACCGAAGAACGATCCGCGGCCGCATAAATCGATGCGGCGCAAACGGCTTCCGCCAATCGGCAGCATGAGGCGTACAAGCCCCTTGCGGACAAAGTACAAATCCGTTCCTGGATCACCGCAAGCGAATATCCGTGTGCCCGCCGGGTAACTTGTTTTGACGAGATGCGCGGCCAGCGCGTCCAGCGTCTCTTTCTTTCGTCCTTTGAAGATCTCCAATTCGTCGAGTTCCAAAGGTTTCTCTTCGTCATCTTTGACGCGTGTACGCTTGAGGATGCCGGCGGCTTCTTTAAGCGTGCGGTTTTCGATCCACCCTTTGGCTTCGTCGAGATCGTCGAATACGCGTGCAGCACTCTTGTACGGCGCCATTCCCGTCTCGTCGATGTATTGGCCCAAATTCTTCCCGGATGGTAACCGCATGGGCAGGCGGCTATAGACGAGAAATCCGTTTTTCTCCGCCATTGCGTCGCGCGTCTGCTCGAGGACATGGGCCGCGGTAAAGTCGATGGTTTGAACCCGCTGCATGTCGAGGACGATGTATTTTCGCGTTTTGATCTCCGGTTCCAGGACGGAATAAAGCTGATCGGCAGTCCCAAAGAACAAACTGCCCTGAAGTTCCAAGATGACGGTTTGCTCGCCGCGCTCTTGCAAGATTTCCCGCTCTTCATTTGGACGCCGCCGCCGCGAAAACGTTTCGCTACCTGAAATCTTGCGGCGGAGGATCGAACCTTTCAGCTGTTCACGAATGAACAACAAGATCGCGAGCACGATACCCGTTCCGGACGCCGGAATCAGGCCGACGAAGAGCGCGACGATTACGACCGCGAGGATGACGAAAAAATCGAAAATCGTGTGGCGTGATTTGCACAGCGCCAATGCATGACGGTCGATCATGCGAATACCGATGACGATCAGAATCGCCGCGAGCGATGCGATTGGAACCCAGGCGATGAAATTTCCGAGCAGCACGAAGGTGATCAGCGCCAGCACACCTTCGATGATGCCCGAAAACTGACTGGCGGCCCCGCTTGTAAAATTGACCAGTGTCGGCCCCATTGTCCCGGCGCCGGGTATGCCGCCGATGAATGCCGACGCCAGATTGCCCACACCTTGACCGATCAACTCGCGATTCGAGTTGTGGCGCGATCGCGTCATGGCATCCAATACGATGCATGTCTTAAGCGTGTCGATTGACAGCAACACCGACAAGGTCAGCGCTGGAACAAGCAGGGACTGAAGCTGTGACAGTTCGAAGGACCGGATGGCTTTGATTCGGTCCATGAACGAATCCAAAAATCCGCCACCGCTCCCGCCGCTATCGCCGCCGCCCATGGGGCCTACGATCAATGGATTCCCATCCACGTTCAGGAGCGAGGAGTCGAGGAGACCGAGAACGAAGTATGTGAAAACGCCGGCGCCGAGCGCCAAAATCGCCGCGGGAACGCGGGTCGTGACCTTAGGCGCACCGAGCATTACGCCCGCCGTCGCCAACCCGACGACAATGCTTTGCCATTTCCATGCGGTCAGCGAAATCACGGCCTGGGTCAAAGTGAGATCGGCGGTGACGCCGAGAAATTTGGGGATCTGGCTTGCGATGATGATTAACCCAACGCCGGTCATGTAACCGCTGACGACGGGGTAGGGCATGTACTTAATGAGACGTCCGATTCCGACAGCGCCGTAGGTGAACTGCAACGCGCCGCTTAACACGGCGATCGCCATCAAAAGAAACAATGTCGATTCCGGCGAAGCACCGCTGCGAATGAAGTCGGCGGCGAATGCAGACAAGACAGCCGCCGCCGGGGCGCACGGGGCGGTAATTAGGCGTTTCGTGCCGCCCAAAGTTGAAGCAACCAAACCGAGCGCGGTGACGCCGAGGATTCCGGCGAGCGCGCCGTACGCCGCGTAAGCGCCCCCGAGCGGCGAGTAAATGGTGACGCCAAATGCGATTGCCGAGGGCAGGGCCACCAACATCGCTGCGAAGCCGCCCCAGAAATCGTCGATCAGGTTTCGTGGAAGCAAACGCATGACGCCGCTTTCATTTCAAATAACGTGGGGGCAAGAATGTTACAATTTTATTACGTTCCTGCGATCCAAGCTAGGAGCACAATGATCCAAATCAACGTCACCGGATTCAGTTCGCAATGCCGTCCGACAGCCTGTCGGTGAGGAAAGTTCACCCAGTGAAAAAGGATGCGGTCCGCATCGGCGATCGTGCTCGGATTGGGAGGCGCAAGAGTATATTTCCTCAACGAATTCAAATTCGGCTGTATCGATGAAAGCGCAATTTTCGTGGTGGCGCTTAACGCGGCATGTCGTCCGGCCCGACGCGAGATAACGGCCTCGTCGCCACGAGTATGGACTATCGGTGAGATTTGCGTTTGGATTGTCGGCAGCCTCATCGCCCTGCACCTTTTAGAGGATGAAGCCAATGCGACCACTTATCACCGCTCTCGACGTCGATGCGCTGGCCTGGAAATCGCTGGGTCCGGCTGGGCTTTATTCAAAGCTTCTCAGCCGTGACCCCGATACCGGCGCGCGGACAGCGCTTCAGCGGCTTGATCCCGGAGAAGGCTTCGAGCCCCCTAAGGTCGCTCACTTCCACCACACCTACGAAGAATTGCTGGGGGTCAAGGGGAGGTTCACATTCGACTGCAAGCGCTGGATAACGCCCACGTCCTACTTGTTTCACCCGCCCAAAACCGTTCACGGCTTCAAGAGTACGGTCCCGGAAGAATCCTGGTTCTTGTCGCGCGTCGGACGCGACCTCGACGTCAATCTCGTTCCGGAGCCGACCGGAACCGACATTTACCCGATCGATGGCGTTGTCCCGCAGCGTCCGGCGGCAGCATTTGCCGATCCGATCGCTGAAAAGGGCTTGAAAAATTACGCTTGCGGAAAAGAACGTCAGGCGTTCGGTATTTGCGAGGTGAGCGTCGACCCCAAAACCGGAGAGGGGACGGCATTTGTTCGATTGCCCGCCAATTGGATTGCCTCGCTGGATACGCCGCTCACGCAATCTTATCTCGAGGTGTTCGTGCTCGATGGCGACGTCACCATCGACGATGAATTCTATGGGTGCCGGTATTATGGGTTTTACCCGGCGGGCCGTGCGCCGACGTCGTTTCGTTCGCAATCGGGTGCGACGATCTACGTAAACTTCGGCGCGCCGTTGGCGGTGGAGCCGGTGGCGAATTAGGGTTCGGCGGAAGCGCCTGCCTTGCTGGGTTGGCGCGATATTTTTCACTGGTATCCGGTCTACAGCCTCGCCAGCAATTCCTGCGCGACCCGTTCACCGGATTCCATGGCTGCTTCCATACCGTAGTCGAGGCGGCGCGTGTGTTCGCCCGCAAAATGCAGGCGCTGCCAAGGGTCGATCATATGGTGGGCGAACGCATTGATCTGCCCGGGACGGAACATATGGCGGCACCCGCGTTGAAGCGGCTGGCGCCTCCACGAGTGATATTTCAGGATTTCAACTTGGCCTTTTGAAGCCGGTCTGATTCGTTCGAGTTGCGCGATCAGGTAAGCCTGGGCCTGCTCGGCTTCCAACGACGAGACTTGTTCGGCCGGCTTTCCCGTCATGACGAACATGCAGCGGTAGGGGCCTTCGCCATTCTTGTGGTTATCGAGTACCCACAGCATGTGCAGGCCTGTGTCGGTGAACAGGGATGGGCCGTTGCCGTCGTCCTGCCAAAACGGTTGTTTGATCAAGCCGAACGCGCGGGTCGTTTCGACGTAACCCAAGTGGTCGATGGCGTCCTCATGGACCGCGTCGGGGAATGGCGAGATTGCGATATTCCGCAGCGTCGAAAACGGAACCGCGCTGACGACGTATTTGCATCTGATCTTGGTGCCGTCGAGGCATGATACATCGGCGCCGTCGGCATCCATGTCTATGGCCGCGACCAACTTGTTGGTCAGAACGGGGCCGCGCAGTTTGCCGACAATGGCTTTCGGCAGTTCCCACGTGCCGCCCTTGATGTTCTTGGGCCAATTCTTGATTTGCGGTCCGCGCTCGACATTCTCGCCTTGCTTGGGCTCGGGCCGGTTAGCGCGCATGGGCATCGAAGACGGTGCATTTGAGTCGTCGAACTTGGCCTCGTATGTGCCTCGGTATAGCTCCTGCATCATGGCCAATGCGGAAAAGTCGCCGATGTCTTGGCCCAAAGAGGCGATTTTCATCGCGGCCGGTGACACGCCATTCTTGGTAAACAGGTCCGCAATGGATACGTCGAGGTTGGCGAATTGGGGCGCGAGCCAGTCTTCCAGGTCCTTGAAGGGCGTAAGCTGGGACAGCAACTGGCTGCCTAAACGCAGCGGCGGGATCGCTCGCTCGCGGCCCCGGGTCTTGTTTTCCGGGTGATCGGCCCAATCCTTCGCGTTGATGAGTTGTCCGTTCATATAATACGAGAATGGGAGGATGCTTCGGTCCTCGACGTAGGTCTCCAGACCCAATCGATCGACCGCATCGAGAACGCGTGCGTAGGCCGGACCGATTTGGCTGGCACCCAGTTCGGGCTTGGTCTCGACCTCGGTCGCGCTCCATACGCGCCCACCGAAGCGATTGGTGCCCTCGAGTACGGTTACGTTGTACCCCGCTTCATCCAAGATCCACGCGGTGTTCAAACCTGATAAGCCGGCCCCGACCACGACCACATCGGCCGTATCCGCCGCGCGCGCCTTGACGCCTTTCAGGAGCGGCGCAACGGTTGATAGTGCTATGCCTTGATTGAAGCGGCGGCGTGATACTCTCATTCTAGAGTCTCCCAAAGTGCCATTTCCCAAAGTGCCATTTCCCAAAGTGCCATTTCCCAAAGTGCCATTTCCCAATGTGCAATTGTCATCGTGTGTTTGCTCATGGCGCGTCGCGACCCACACGGATGAGATCCCAGCGCACTAAATCGTGTTCAACGACGTAGTCGTCGAATCGTCTGGATATGCCGTCGAAGCCGACGCCTTGCCATAGCAAGACGCCAGGTGGGTTGTCGCGCTCGTAACCTAAAACTGCGCGCGTGGCGGTTAGCCGCGCAGCTTCGGTTTTCGCCGATTTAGCCGTATCGATCAGTGGCGTCATCAACGGATCGCAATGGTATGGTGCAATCCATCCGCATGACCTGAAACGATAGCCGCGCAACGAATCAAAACCCGCAAACGTCCAGGCAAAGGCTTCGGCGTGCCAGTTGCTGGTTTGAATGCTTTCGATCATGCGTGCGGTCGTCGTAGCGCGTACCGTCATGGATACGCCGATACTGGCGAAATCCTGCGCCAACTGCTGGAACCAATCGGAATAGTTGTTGCCGGAACTCGGATCGAGAATCATCGTGAATGAAAACCCGTCCGGATAACCTGCCTCGGTCAGCAAAGCGCGCGAACGCCCAGGGTCGAATGGGAAGGGGGCCAGGGTCGGATCGAAACCAAAAGCCATAGGGTGTGAAAATTGACTCGCCGGTGGAACCGCATTGTTCAGAAATGCTGCGAGGAGTTTCTTTTTGTCGGTGGCGTAATTCAGAGCGCGCCGGACGCGGACGTCTTTCAGGGGCGTATCTTTCGTCGTGACGAATAGTAGGAAGTGGACGATCGGTGCCGTGCGCGCCAAAAGCCGGCCGCCGACTGATTCAACGGCCGGCGCATCAGCCGGCGCGAGGGCCATCGCAATGTCGACGGAGTCGGAGACAAAAGCCTGCAATCTGACCGTCGGATCGCTGATTTGAAGCATATCGATCCGGTCGATATGCGGTGCGCGCCAGGAACCTGAAAATGCCGACATGTTGAGGCGCGTTTCATCCCATAGTTCGACCCTGAAAGGCCCAGTTCCAATCGGATCGCGCTGAAAAGCGTCGCGGCCGAGTGCCTGCCAATGGCGGGGCGCAGGGACATGTACGAAACTGAGATGTAGTGGCAGGATCGGATCTGGTTCCGTGGTGACAATTTCCACCGTCAAAGAGTCACGTGCCGCGAAAGACTCCAGCGCGGCTTTCATGTCTTGACTCGCGACCGAGTCACGGCGGCCTTCGTCGGTTTGCAGATACGCGAGCGCGGCAACGACGGCGTTTGCGTCAAACGGTTCGCCGTTTGAGAATTTTACATTCGGCCGCAACGCGAAAACCCAACGGGTCGATGTTTCTTGCGTCCATGCCGTCGCCAACCCGGGGAGAACCTGCCCGTCTGCGCCGATCCGCGTCAGCGGATCGAATATCGCTTGGACGGCAATGGCGCGAGGCAGCGCGATGGGGACGTAAGGATTGCCAAAAAATGGCGGTAGAATCTGCACGCCGACCCGCAACGTATCGGCGGACCACGCGGGGCCGGTGGCGAAACAAGCGCCGACCGCAATCCACTTCAATATGTGACGCAATAAATGAAACGGCATGAAAGCGATCGCAGGCCCCAAGCTTCGCCGAGTTTCACGATGCCCCATTGCGGAATACACACCAGGCGAAACACCACTATAATCCGGAAAGCGGATTTCGATCAATTTGGCGGCGGATGAGATGGAAGAAGTCAAAGGACTTGAGCGTGGCCTCGATGTGTTGATGGCTCTTGGCGAAATGGGTTCTGGAACAGTTCGTCAGATTGCCAAACGGGCTGGGGTGTCACAACAAGCGGCCTATCGCAGCTTGGAATCATTGCGCCGGAAAGGTTTCGCTCATCGCAACACCTATCGTGAAGCCTATCGCGCGACGACGCGTACTCTGACGGTGGGCGGCGAGATTTCGCCGGATGTCGTGGTGATGTCTGCTGCGCGATCGGTGATGACCGAACTGACGCGAACACTCAAATGGCCGATGCTTTTGACCGGCCTGACGAATACAGAGATGACGGCTCTCGAGGCAACGGACTTTCTGCTTCGCCGCAACATGAGAGGATTTGTGCATGGCGCAAAGCTGCCGTTTTTTGAGCGCCCGTCTTGGGCACTTTATCAGGCGGCGTGCCCACCGGATAAAGCCCGCGAGCTGTTCGCCGAAACGGTCGCTAAATTCGGTCCGCAATTGTTCGTGCGTGACCGTGAATTTCACGCATCCCTGCTCGCACGTATTCGATCGCAGGGTTACGTGATCTACGACGCATTCCGTGGACCTGAGGGAAGCATCGGTGTGCCGATTGCCTCAACCGGTGAGCGATTCTTCGCTCTTGAGCTTCGATTTGTCGCCGCCGAGGTCCCGCGCGCAACCATCAAAAACACCTTTGCGCCAGCGCTCAAAGCCGCTGCTAAGGCAATCAAAGGCGATATCGAACCGCTGCTCGCGGCAATCGCGGCTTTAAGGACGGCCGTCGTTTAATAATCCGGAATCCGGATTTGATGGGTTATGCTCATCGGCATGTGATGAGACCGGCAGTAAGCACCGATTGGCGACTTGCAACCGAGGTTCCGAGATGAATAAGCACCCGCTCCATCCCATCACAGCCGAAAATCGCGCCGCATATGAGCGTGACGGTGTTGTTTGCCTGCGCGGTATGTTCGACACGGAATGGATCGAGCGCATGCGCGCGGCGGCCGAACGCGTGATCGCCGATCCAGGTAGATACGGCCTGCTCGGCCCGTCGCAGGATGCGACCATGACCTCGGTGTGTTACTTGTGGCGGAAGGACCCGGAATTTCGCGACTATGTTTTTAATTCACCGGCGGCCGAGATCACCGGGCGGGTGATCGGCTCGAGCCAGATTTGGATGTATCACGATCATCTGTTTCACAAGGCGCCGCAATCGCCGCGCAAGATGGTCTGGCACATCGACGCTACCGCCTGGCCGGTAATTGGCGAGATGGCGCCCAATATCTGGGTGGCTCTGACGGATGTCGATGACGGCAACGGTCGCGTCGAGTTCGTGGCCGGTCTTCACCGCAGGCTTGTCGATAACGGAGTGCAGTATGGCTTTCGGCCGGATCAAGGTTCCGGGCCGTGCCCGGATTTCGAAAAAGAGCGCAACAATCCTGAATATAATTTTGTGACGTGGGATTTGGCGGCCGGTGACTGCGTCGTATTTCACCCATATACGCCACACTTTTCGAAAGGCAACGCATCCATCGACCGGCCCCGCATTGGGCTGGCGCTGCGTTTGTTCGGCGATGATGTCGTTTGGGACCCGCGTGTTTACAAAGCGATGGTTCCAGGCGTGGATCGATCGGCGATGGTGCGCGGCCGGCATCCGGAAGGAGAAATGTTCCCGGTGCTTTGGCGCGATCCCGATACCACAACACGTTCCGCCGCATAGTCGAGGATCGCGCCATGAAAATGCTCGGTTTGATTTCCGGCGAAGACGGTCAATCGCATTTCGCCGAGATCGAGTTGCCGGAGAAATCTACGCCATGGGGTTCAATGAAAGTTCCCGTTCAGGAATGCGCCGGATGGGAAATGGGCGAAAGTCCGCCGGGCAATTTCATCGACTGGCACGTCGCGCGCGTGCCGCGCGTGTTGATCGTCCTGCAAGGTGCGCTTGAGGTTGGGGTCGGCTCGGGCGAGGTCAGGCGGTTCGGCCCCGGCGATGCGCTCTATGCGCAAGATACGACCGGGCAAGGGCATACCTCTCATTTCGTGGGCGATACGCCGACACGGATGATTACGATTCCCATAAAGCCGTAAACCTAAGGCCGGGTCCTGAGGCGGGTTGGACGATCAATCCCTTCGGCTCGGGTTTACCCACGGCCATCGGCGATGGAACGCCGGGCCGCGTATTTGGCCAATGTTTGCCGCCAAAAAGGCCTAATTAGGCGATATTTAGCTTGGGTAGGGCTTCGTCCCAAGTTTATCGATTTGCCAGAGTCGCGCGCCTTGGCTTACAAAATTTGATCGGTGATCAATTCCCTTATCCGGGGCCCGCATCCTGGGTGTCCGCTTGAGGACCATTAGTGCTCAGGCTACACCATTCCCAATTCCGTTTTGTGCCCCGGTATGTGATAACCGACCAACTCAAACTCAATGGATCAGCCGTGTTCATCGTTCGCCTTCTCATTATTTCCGTCTTTTTCCTGCCGGTTCTCGATGTTCGCCACGCGGCGCGCGCGGCCGACACGATCGCGCGATCCGAAATCACGGAAGCGGCCCCCGGCGAGATCGCCGAGCTGAAAGAGATGTTCCCGGCGGCCGACGTGTTTGGCGAAAAGAGCGGCCAGCGGCCTCATTACCGAGCTTATAAGGTCGACCCGGCAACTGGCGGTCTGGTCCTGGCCGGTTTCGTTTTCCGGGCCGATGAGGTCGAGCCTGACGAATTCGCTTACGCGAGTTCGATCGAAATGCTGGTTGGACTCACGGTCGACGGCAAAATCACCAAGATCAAGATTCTGCGCCACATCGAACCGTTCGGGTACTTTTCCATCGATCCGCCGGAATTCTCTGCACAGTTTGCCGGCAAGAGCATTCTCGATTCATTCGAAGCGGGTTACGACGTCGATGCCGTGACCGGTGCGACGATTACGGTCGACGGCACGTTGCGCGTCATCCGCAAATCGACACGCGCGATCGCCCGGCAATACTTGCGAGAGCAAAAAGGCGAGAAGTGATGCTTCGCCGTTGCCCGGTGGCCGTCACCGCGCTTGCCTCGTTCGGACTCTTTGCACCCTACGCCTCGGCTCAAGATGGCGCGCCTCAAGCATTGTCGCTTGACGATCTCGACGCGTTGGAGAGCCAGGATTCGACTTCATTGCTGGATTTAACGGCGGCGCAAGTTGTCGAACTTATTCCGCTGTTGCTTTTTTTCACTTTGGCCTTCGTATCGTTCTTTAAAAAGAACACCTACCTCAAGTACGCGACGCTGGTGTACGCGGTCGTTTACATGGGGCTGATGAAGGCAAATCTGGTATCGCTGGTGCACGTCTTTCGGATTCTCGACGGTTCGTTCCCGATCCTCAAATACAGTATGCCCTGGTACCTGCTGATGGCGGTCGCCATCATATCCACGTTCCTATGGGGACGGTTTTATTGCGGACGGATATGCGCGTTCGGTGCATTGACGCAGTTGATGGACCGTGTGCTGCCGAAACGGTTGCGTGTTGAAATTCCCGCGCGCTATGACCGGAAAGCGGCTGCGTTGAAGTATGTCATCCTGACCGGTGCGGTTGGATATTTTCTGCTGACCAACGATCCATACATCTACAAATACATCGAGCCGTTTTGGATGTTCACTTTGAGCGGATCAACCGTCATGTGGATCATGTTGGCGGCGCTGCTCTTATTGACCGTTTTCGTGCGCAATTTTTATTGCCGCTATCTTTGTTCGGTCGGCGCGCTTCTTGGGCTTATGTCCTTCGCGTCAGTCTTCAGAATTAAGCGATGGTCCTTGTGCAATAGCTGCAAGTTGTGCGAGCGCGCGTGCGAATGGGGCGCGATTAAAGGGCCGAAAATCTCGGTCACCGAATGCGTGCGGTGCGACGATTGCGAGATTTTGTACAACGACAAGGAACGGTGCGCTCACTGGCTGCTGGCGACCCGCGCGGAACGCAGAATCAAGCCGATTCCGGCCGTCCCCCCATCCACCCCAATATGCTGAAGGCGATCGCCTGTTTCTTCTTTTTGCCGGTGCTTGCCGCACACGCGCATGCCGAGCAAATACGCGGAAACTGGGAGGTGATGGGAACCTACTTCAGCGTCACTCTTCTGGACACCGCCCCTTCGCGGGCCAATGACGAAATACTCGGCGCGGCCTTTTCGGTCGTCGACATCCTCGACCGGCAGATGAGTAACTATCGGCCCGACAGCGAATTGTCGCGCGTCAACGATTTCGCGGGGAGGGGGCAAATTCAAGTACAGGCAAACCTGTACGAAATCCTCTTAACTTCGGAACTTTTTCGCGCGTCGTCGGCGGGTGCGTTCGACGTCACCATCGGCGCATTGGTCGATGCGTGGGGGTTCTATTCGCCGCGAACGGCCAGCATCCCCGAAGGTGGCGTCATCGCCCGCGCCCTCGAAAGTGTCGGGGAGGGCCGCCTTAAATTGCGGGCGGCCAAACGAACCGTTGAGCTTAAGTCCGGAACCCGCCTCGATCTTGGCGCCGTCGCCAAAGGTTATGCCGTCGATCGCGCAATCGCGGTGCTTCGCGAGCGCGGCGCCGCGGCGGCAATGGTCGATCTCGGTGGAACCGTCGGAGTTATCGGGTCGAAGGCGGACGGTGAACCGTGGTCGATCGGGATCAGGCATCCCGCAGGCAACGGGCTCATCGGTAAGATCCGTATCGCTAGAGGCGCCGTTTCAACGTCGGGCAACTACGAGCGGTTTTTTATTCAGGACGGGAAACGATTTTCGCATCTAATCGATCCACGAACAGGTTGGCCGGTTGCCGGTGTGATGTCGGTCACAGTCGTTGCGCCGTCCGCGACCACGGCTGACGCGCTTTCGACTGCGGCTTACGTGCGCGCGCCGCAGGATGGCATAGCGTGGCTAGGCGCTTGCGATGGCGTGAAAGCAATCGCGTTTTATCCGGCGGACGATGATCAAATTCGTGTCGAGTTTGCAGGCGCGGGTGCTGAGGCGTTGTTCGAACTCTCAGACGCGGACTGCTTCGTCAAAACCGAAAGTGCGGGAATGCCGTCATCGAGCGGCGCAAAAGTGACAATGGGAAGCCGCACGACATGTGCAGTGGGATCGGTTTCGCCGCCCGCAACTGACCAATAGGCTTTCTCAAAATTCCTCTAGCAAGCGCCCCAAACCGTACACCTTGTCCCGAATGCCCGACGTTCGCAGTGCGTGCCAATAAGTCGCGGTATTGATCGCAATTACCGGTTTATTCAGCACGAGCTCAGTTGCCGCGGCGAGGCGAACCATGCTGCAATTGGTGCCGACTTGAACAAGCGCATCGACGTTATCGCCGTCGATCTGCTTGAGAGTTGCGCGCAACGTGTCTTCCGTGATTTCGGCGATCCCGGTCCAACTTTTGGCACGTAAGGGAATGTCGTTGATGACTTCGAATCCTTCGTCGGTGAAATACTGGCGGACTTCCTTGTTGCTGATCGGATAGTAGGGCGACAGGAATGAAATGCGTTTCACGCCGCCATAAGCCTTGAGCGCGGCCGTGCAAGACAACGAGCCGATGCTGCATCCAATCCCGCCGGATTCACGGTTGATGTTCTCGGCGAATTCCATCGCGCCTTTGCGCCCGCCAAAGAAAGTTATCGCCGACATGCCCATGACCAAATAATCGGGCTCGCAAGTCATGATGCTTTTGACCGCTTCGACGACGTTGCTCGCGATCACTTGTGTCGCGTCCCAAGCGGATTGGTCGTCCAGGGCTTTTGCGTTTGGGGTATAGATACGGCTGTAATGATTGGTCACGCCCGGCGGGCGCATCTGCTCCATGTCCGGTTGGACGACGGTATTTGTCGAAGGACCGATCACACCGAATTTTTTGCGCCAGGCGAGGACGTCTTTTCCCATTTCTACAAATCCTATTTTGAGCCGCGCTTTTGCTTCGGTTCCGGGCCCAATTGTTTGTTGATGGCTTCGCACACCGTGCGCATGACCTTGATCCGCGCGAATTTCTTATTGTTGCCTTCGATGAGAGTCCAGGGTGCGTAGTCCGTGCTTGTCCGTTCGACCATTTCATGAACGGCGTAAGCGTAGTCGTCCCACTTCGCCCGGTTGCGCCAGTCTTCAGGGGTCAGCTTCCAAGCCTTGTAGGAGATTTTTTCCCTCTCCTTAAAGCGGCGATACTGTTCGTCTTTCGAGACGTGCACCCAGAATTTGGCCAGGACGATGCCGCGCGCGACGAGTTGCTGTTCGAATTCGTTGATTTCTGCGTAGGCGCGCTTCCATTCATCTTCCTGCGCAAAACCTTCCACGCGTTCGACGAGGACTCGGCCGTACCATGTGCGGTCGAATATCGCGAAACGCCCGGCGCGCGGGATGTGCCGCCAGAAGCGCCAGAGGTAATGTTGCGCGCGTTCCTCGTCGGTCGGCGAGGCGAACGGGATAACGCGGTAGTCGCGTGCGTCCATCGAGCCGGTCAGACGTCGGATAGCGCCGCCTTTGCCGGCGGCGTCGGGCCCTTCGAACAGCATCAGCGCCGACTTCCCTTCGAAGTGGGCGCGGCGGCACGCTGCGCCAAGATCGGCCCGAGCGGCTACCAACTGTTCGGTATATTGTTTATCGCTCAGCATTTGCGACATATCGAGGCGGTCGAGCACCGTCAGCGGTTTGAGATCGCCATGCGAAGAAACCTTGACGGTGCTCGCTTTGTGTTTCGCCTTGCGGCCGGTCGAGGCTTCGGATTGAGACTGCTTTTCGAGAAGTGAAGTCGTCTTTTCGATTTTCTTAAGTTCCGTTTCGCGGCGCTTCTTCAAGGCTTCCTGATTCATTTGAACGAGCTTGCGCCGCGTCCGCCGGCGCTCACGGTGGGCGACGATGGCGTCGCGGATCGTCGTCAGTATCGCCAGCGAACGGTAACGTGGATCTGCTCCTTCGACGAGGACCCAAGGCGCACCCGAGGTATCGGTTTTACGGATAACGATTTCCGCGGCCCGTTCGAAACGCGCGTTGTTCTTGAAGTGCTCCCAATCGCGTTTGCTGATTCGCCACGACTCGTTCTTGTCCTTTTCCAGCGCTTTCATGCGCTTC